>JBGCDY010000947.1:0-2486 GCA_045105835.1 Chitinophagales bacterium | reverse complement strand
CAATATCAGAAGCATTGTGGGCTTGGGCGGCAGATATATTGGCAGAATTGATGGATGCTTCCACGCCGTAAATGAATTTTTGCTTCAATTGGGGATAACGCACCTGTATCATTCTGCTTTCAGGCACAGCCTCCAACAAAGCTTCCAATACTTCGATTCTGTCCGCCCAGTTTTGGTTGGTCAGGTAATCTTGGGAAGTATTGACCGAAGCATCTCCAAAATAATCGGTGTAATATTGTTCACCCCAAACACCAATAAAACCGCTTTGTACAGCTGCAATCACATCTTCATTGGCTTGTAAATAAGGGGCTAACTGCGAAATATGCGACAAAACCCTGGCTTTGGGAGCATCGCCATAGGGAGGGCAAGCAGCTTGTCCACAGAGTGTATCGGGGTCAATATTGTAGGAGAATCGAATCAAAAGGCGTACACCAGCATCTCTTGCTGTATTGAAGTCACCTTGAAGATTGGTCAAAAATGCAGCAGACAAATCATCTGTGTTGACAAAGGCATCCAAAACATAATGCCGAAAGATGACACTGGTTTTTACGCTATAGTTTCCCTGCCAAGGCGTAAAAGCAGTGGTTCTTTTGCTTTGGAGGTCAGATAAAACGAAAGAGGAGAAATTAGAAGTATAGGCATTGTAGGGAGCGTAGAATCCTCTGTCTGGATTGACAATGTCCTCCAATGATTCGGTATAAGTGACGCTTTGGTTTTGGGAAAGTAGCGTTATGTTTTGGTACAAAAGGAGAAAGGCAAGGAAACAATAGTTTTGAAATTTCATACAATTAGGTATTAATGTATTTTTAGGAAAAAATAGAGGGCGGGTTTTGATTCTTCAAAAATACATCAATTAATATGAAAATGTTGATCTAAAGTAGAGGTTTTGCAGTAAATATTTCTCCTTTTGATTTGATTATTGAGAGGAGACTTCAAAAACTTCTTACCACCAAAGTATTCGATAAATCCATATTTTGAGCATTTCTTAACTGATTTATCCCAATTAGTTGAGAAAACTAAATCCTTTGTGTAGATTGCTCAACGCATAATTTTTGGTTCTCTGACAATTTTCGTGGAAAAAATAAAGACTTCGGTAGCTTTAGTTTGTAAATGGCAGACTACTTAGAGTGTAAAGAAAGTAAATTGAGATTTTCAATACTTACATATTCCTCCCCCTCGCCCCCTCCAAAGGGGGAAAATAAGATGTGTCCCCCTTTGGAGGGGGATTTAGGGGGAGGAATTTGATGATTTTGGTCATGGATAAGTGTTAATAAATTTATTTTACACGGTACTACGATTATGAAAAGATAATAACCTCAAAAAGATGAAACTACCGAAGTCTCGGTTCACGGTTTTTGTCAAAGAATCTAATTTCTATAGATTCATCCTACAAAATACACATCAAAAATGACCCAATCAACTTGGAATTTCAACAACATTCCTTTTCAAAAAGGAAGGATAGCCATCGTCACAGGAGCCAATACTGGACTTGGTTTTGAAACTGTACTCGCATTGGCAGCCAAAAACATGGAAGTCGTTTTGGCTTGTCGCAATATGCAAAAGGCAGAAGCTGCAAAGCTCAAAATCTTGCAGCAGTATTCCTTTGCAAAAGTGGAATGTATGCAGATTGATTTGAGTAGCCTGCAATCGGTGAGAGCCTTTGCAGCCAACTTTTTGAAGCAGTACGAGGCTTTGGATTTGCTGATAAACAATGCAGGAATCATGATTCCGCCTTTTAGTTTGACCGAAGATGGTTTTGAAAGCCAAATGGGAGCGAATTATTTCGGGCATTTTTTACTTACTGATTTGTTGTTGGAAACGATAGTGAAAACACCAAATTCGAGAATTGTATCGCTCAGTAGTATTGCCCACAAGCGAGGTAAAATCAATTTTGATGACCTTCAATCCCAGAAAAGATACTCTGCCGTGGAAGCTTATGCCCAAAGCAAATTGGCCTGTTTGATGTTTGCCTATGAACTACAAAGGCGCTTGGAAAAAGCAGGTAGCAAGACCTTATCCATTGCAGCGCATCCAGGAATCTCCGATACCGAACTGAGCCGACACATTCCCAAATTGGTGACCTTCTTGATGATGCCTGTTTTTACCACCTTTTTCACCCACAAACCCGCCAAAGGCGCATTGCCTACTTTGCGAGCAGCATTGGATGAGGCGGCAGAAGGGGGCGATTATTTTGGGCCCAATGGATGGCGTGAGTTCAAGGGTAAACCTATCAAGGTGCGTTCTACTCGAAGGTCAAGGAGAGAAGATACTGCAAAAAGGCTCTGGGAAGTGAGTGAAAAATTGACTGGAGCAAGCTATTCTGCGCTTCAAAAGTAAACCTGGTATTTTGATATTCCTACAAAAACTGTATCTTTAAACTGAGAAAAAAAGGCTTTATTGAAGTGTTTTAGTAGACTGTAATGAAAGTTTCTTAATAGTGTAAAACTGACGCAACATCCCCCAACCCCCTTCAAAGGGGGAATTCA
>JBGCDY010000946.1:0-3523 GCA_045105835.1 Chitinophagales bacterium | reverse complement strand
AACCGACGAATTGAAGACCTTTATCCATGAATTGGACAGTGTACCCATTATTGAAGCAACAGCACATTATGAGCTGCAAATAACCCAACTTCGCAAACAGTTGGAGGAGGAACGTCAAAAAGTCTTTCAGAAAAATCACCTCGTTCAAAGCCTCACCCGACAATTGGGGCAAGTACAACAAGAATACCACAACCTGCTGGGGCAATTGCAGGAGCGAAAAGAATTGCCTTCTGTTGATTTATTTGCCCCGACTTCACTACCTCAAGGCTCAACAAGAAATCCACTACCTTCAATAAATGATGCTTCACAAACGATTTATCTCCTTCAAGGAAAACAGTACCACCAGATTCACACCAAAGACATAGCTTACCTCAAACCCATTGCAGGAGGAGCTATTTGCGTTTTGGCAAATGGCGAAATGTACCGTTCTGAATTGAGTATGAAAGATTCTCTCTCCAAGCTGCCTCATAGTTTTATGAAAATACACCGAAGTTATATCCTCAATCTGCGCCACTTGACCTCTATTGATGTAGAAACCAGAAAGATAACACTCTGCAAGAACATAGAACTAAGTATTTCCACGAAATTCATGCAATTGTTGGTGGAACGTTTGAAGTTCTTGAAAAAGAAAGACAATCGCTAAATCTCAGTACAAGGAAAAAAGGATTTTGAACTCTCACTTCTCACACCTCTTTTCTGTCTTCCTACTTAAATTATCACAAAAATTATCAGAGAACCCCAAAAGTCACTCATCCGAAAAACGATAACCCACTCCCCAAGTTGTCAAAATATACTTAGGATTGTTGATGTCAGGTTCTATTTTGGCACGAAGTCGGTTGATATGTGAATTGACCGTATGTTCGTAGCCATTGTATTCATAGCCCCAAACCAATCGCAGAATGCGTTGTCGAGCATAACTTTTGCCAGGATTAGAAGCCAAGAGGTAGAGGAGGTCAAATTCTTTTGGAGTCAATTCGATGCGCCGTTGATTCAACAAGACCTTTCGTTTTTCGACATCAATCTCCAGCTCATCGTAGCGCAGTTTTTTCTGAAATCCATCACTTCCCGCCTCCTGTGTCATTTTGACCCGCCTAAAAATCGCCTTCACCCTCGCGATAAATTCCCTGACACTAAAAGGCTTGGTCAAATAATCATCCGCACCCATTTCCAATCCCAGAATCTTATCAATTTCCTCCGATTTGGCAGTCAACATCAAAATAGGTATGTTGATTCGCTCCGAACGCAGTTGTTGACACACATCCATCCCATTCATACTCGGCAACATCAAATCAAGAATAATCAAGTCAAAAACCTCTGAATTTGCTTTTAAATATCCCTCTCTGCCATCGTGTGCTTTGAACACTTCACAGTCCAAATCTCGTAGGTGAATCGCCAACAATTCTACAATTTCGGGATCATCTTCAATAATTAATACTTTCTTTGTCATAGTTCGTGATTGTTTGAACCCCAAAAATAATGGCTAATTATCACAATTCTATAACAATGTCAAGTAACAATTTGCCTTTTTGAGTGTCTAAGGAATGCGGAAAAAATAAATTTACAACCTTTATTCCCCTTTTGGAAGAAGTTGGGTGAGGTTTAGCTAAAAAATGTGGTTTTCCGACAAATTCCATGGAGCATCTAAAGACTACAATAGTCTGATTTCATAAAAGAATAATTATTGACAAAATAGCACTCTGATTTTCTAAAAGTATAGACTATTGTAGTCTCCTTTTACTATTTTAGTCAAAGAACCAAAAATGTAAATTTATTTTGCAGTGTTTCTGAAAATAAAATCTGAATCATTACAGATATAAACCTCTTCAAAATTAAGTGGAGAACTAAAATAATCTAAGAGATGCTCTCTACAATAAGGCTGCAAAAAATGTTTTATAAGAAACTAATATTGAAGTGTTTTTTAGATTTTTATGTCCAATTTAATTTGCATTTGTTCCCAAGCCGACAAACTTGACAATCAACTGATTTATAGTTTATTCAAAATTCATCACTCATTATTCAAAACTGTTCACGTACTTAATTCTATCAAAATCGTTAGAAACCATTATCTTAGCACTAAAGAGTACCCCATGAAATATACCCTACGAATTTTATTAGTGTGCATCAGTTTTTTATGCATACACTCATTATATGCACAAGACTTCAAAACATTAATTGCAGAAGCAGAGGAGGCATATCAAGCCAAAAACCATAAAATTGCAGGGGAAATATATCTCAAGGCTTTCGCATTGAAAGAATTTCAAAATATTGATAAAGGCGATTTATACAATGCCGCCTGTGTTTTTGCACTGCAAAATGGGAAAGAACAAGCCTTTGATTTACTTCAAAAAGCCATTGAAGCAGGTTGGAGAGACATCGCTTGGATGCAAAAAGATGGAGACTTGAAGGTTTTGAGAGGGGAAACGCAATGGGGAGAGCTATTGCAGAAAGCACAAAAGAAAATAGCCGAATTTGAAGCCAGCCTCAAATATCCAAGGCTACGTGTAGAGTTGTTGCAAATGAAAGAAGAAGACCAAAGGCACAGACGTTTGATGGTGCAACTTCAAGCAGATAGGAAAAAAAATGCTGCTAAAATAGAAAAACTCATCAGCACCCTCACCGATTTGGATACCAAACACACCGCCCGAATGGAGGAAGTTGTCCTCAAAATTGGTTGGCCCAAAATATCGGATGTAGGAGAAGATGGCTCCAATGCTGCCTGGGTTTTGGTACAACATGCCGACAAACGCCCCGACTTCCAAAACAAATGCCTCGACCTACTCAAAGAAGCCATCAATGCACAAGAAGCCAAAAGCTCCAACTATGCCTACCTATACGACCGAGTGCAGGTAGCCTACAGTGACAAACAAGTATATGCTACCCAAACGCAGCGAAATTCCCTGACCAACCAACTCGAATTTATCCCCATCAAAAACGAACACGAAGTCAACCAAAAACGCCAAGAAATGGGCTTGAGTGACATCTTAGGCTATGCCAAAAGAATCGGAATTGACTACAAAATACTTTCAGAAGCAGAAGCACAAGCCAAAGCAAATACACAAGAAAACGAGTACATCCAACTGACTGCAAAAGGAGAAATCTCCTATGAAGATGGAGAATATGAAAACGCCCAACGCTTCTACCGCCGCATGATGCAACTGAATGGCAACATCGAAACCGACGACATTTACAGAGCCGCTTGTGCTGCATCCCTAAGCGCCAAGGAAAAACAATCCACCTTCTACTTCCTCAACAAAGCCATCCTAAAAGGCTGGAACGACCTCCCCAAACTTCAATCCGAAAAAGCTTTTGAAAACCTACATGGCAGTCCAGAATGGCTGCAATTGGTTGGTATATTGAAGGCTGCGAAAAAAACGGAGAAGTAGAGATTTTAAGGATCGATTACTGTTTCATAGCCGTGAAGCTAAGAAGCAGAAAGAGGTTTAAGATACCCCAAAGGGGCAAAAGCAGTAGCGTGGGGCATCGCCCGACCGGAAGAGAAACGGGAAGGGAGAGAGGGAAGAGC
>JBGCDY010000945.1:0-12037 GCA_045105835.1 Chitinophagales bacterium | reverse complement strand
GCATCAACCCACAAGGAAGTTTCAACCGTTTTACCCCAGACACTCCTTGTAGTGGATTCATCGTTCAGCCTTGTGCGGACGGTTCTGCCCCAGGAAGCTACTTTGATGGACAAAAATGTATTGGATACTGCACAGGGTACATTGTATTAGACCCAACTCAATACAAACCTATCAAGTCTTATGGTTTGAGACCAAATGGACCTTGCAGTGATTACATCGCTCAGCCTTGTCCAAAAAATACTTCAATGGTTGTCTATTATGATGCGCACTCTCAAAAATGTGTAATGATTTGTGACTACTAAAATCACAAGGATTTCTTACTAACTCAACTCTCTCATCAACATTTATTAGCCATCCTTCAATTTATTGGAGGGTGGCTATTTTGTTTTTGGCTGCAATCGGAATAAACCTTATATTGGGTAGACACAAATACATTCAACTTCCCGTTTAGAAAGCCATGAACAAAACCTCAAATAATGAATTACTATTGGCACAGAAGCATTTAGACCAAGGCAAGGAACTGTCCTTACAACAGAAATTTGCTGCATCTGAAAAACACCTCCAATTGGCTTCTGAACTCTTCAAAAAACATGAAGAGTGGAAGGGCTATGCCGAGTCAAGCAGTACACGTATCCACAATTACCTACACCTCTCACAATTTGAGAAAGCCGAATCTGAATCAACTGTTTTATTACAAATCATTCTCCAATACCTCCCTGCTGATGTGAGTTTGCTATCAGATTGTCACAACAACATCGGTTCTTGTCATTTGCATAGAGGAAAGTATAAGGAAGCCATTCATCACTTTGAAGAAGTATTGAAGCTGCAACAAGCACACCTTGAAGAGAACCACCTCGATATTGCTCGGAGTTGGATGTTTATTGGAGACTGCTATATGGCGAAAAGCGAATTGAAGAAAGCAATGGCTTATTTCCAAAAGGCATTGCAAATTCACTCCCAACATCCTGAATTCAAAAATTTACAACTTGCAGAAAATCATGAAAAAATAGGGGCTTGTTTAACCACTCTTAGTAAATACAAAGAAGCCATAGAACACCATCAAAAAGCCTTAAAAATTAAAAGAGAACTGATTGGGGAAGATACACTAAGCATGGCAAAATCTTATGAACAAATAGGAAAAACCTACCAATTTTTGGGGAACTATGCCAAGTCTGAAGCCTATTTGAACCAAGCATTGGACTTACAACAAAAGCACTTGGGTAAGAAGCATCCTGCCATAGCGAATATATACACTATTTTGGTGGAAGGATATTACTCCCAAAGCTACTTTCACAAAAGCCTTACATTAGCCCAAAAAGCCTGTGCTATTTATACGGAATTCTATACAGAAAATCACCTTACTGTTTCTGAAACCCAAACATTAATCGGCTCTTGTTATATGCAAAAGGGCAATTACGATAAAGCGATAGCCTTTTTTCAAAAATCACTTACCTACTTTCAAAACAATGAAGACGTTAGCGATGAAATAAAAGGCACGACCTACAATGAAATTGGATATATTTATCGACTGAAAGGAGATTATGAACAAGCCATTTTATACCTAAAAAAAGGAGAGGAATTACTATTAAAATCTCTTGGCAAAGAACACTCTACTGTAGCCATCATCTTTACCAATATTGCCCTTACCTATTTGGACAAAGGAGATATAGCCAAAGCACGCACCTACATCCATCAATCTATGGATATTCGGCGCAAAATATTCGGAGAACACCACCACAGTGTTGGCAACATGTATCATGTATTGGCTCGATTGGCAGGAGAAGATAAAGACTACTTCAATCAAAGAATATTTTACGAAAAATCACTTCGCATCAACTCACAAGTCTTTGGCAGTGAGAGCATGGCTGTAGTTTACAATTATCGAAACTTAGGGGTTGCTCACATGAACCTGAAAGAGTATGACAAAGCCTTAGAATACCTTCAACAAGCCCTAAAACAACACGAAAAATTAGCGAGCTACAACCACCCAGATACCGCAAATATCCGTTCATATATTGGGGATGTTTATACCCGCAAAAGAGATTACCTTCACGCCGTTCAATACTACCACACATCCCTTCAAATATTAACAGAAAATGTTGATGATTCAGACACAAAACCACTCATAGAAAAATACACCCATGCCATTTTTTTGATGAGAGCAATTACTTCAAAAGCAGCCGTATTGTTTCAGTGGTACCAACAAGAAGGAAAAAACGACCTCAAAAAACTCCATGCAGTTCTTGCGCACTACCAAGCCAATCAAGAACTTATCAAGCTTGTCCAACAAGACTACAAAGGAGAATTGTCACAACTGCTATTGGCAAATAAAGCCAAACAAAAATACGATATAGCCATTCAAGTCGCTCTTCTATTGAAGGAATTAGAGCCTCAAAAACAAATCGAGTACCAAAACATTGCTTTCAATTTTGCAGAACAAGGCAAAGCATTGGTTTTATTGTCCAAGTTCAAAGATGTCGAAGCCAGCTATAGTTCCAATATTCCACACGAACTCTTACAGGAATTGAAGCAAATTCGAATAGAGCTCAATTATTTGGATAAAAACTTGAAGAAAAAAAAAGCACTACAAGCCGATTCACAAAAAGAACTGCAAAACCAATACTTTCACTACAAGCAGCAATATTATGCTTTAATTGAAAAATTTGAAAAAGAATATCCCGAATATTTTCGCCTTAAATATGCCACGGAAACGGTATCCATCACCGAACTGCAAAAACACCTTCAATCCACTACTGCAATCGTAGAGTACAGCGTTGCGAAGCACCACATTTTTTCCTTTTTCATTGACAAACAACAAATAAGAACACATCAAACACCAAAGCCGTCCAATTTTGACCAAACCATTTTTCATTATTTAATAGCCATCAATACAGGAAGTGCTACAAAATTTGTGAAAACGGCAACTCAATTATACGATTGGCTCATTGCCCCCTTTGAAGCATTCTTAGAAGAAAAACAACGCCTTATTTTTATTCCAGACGAAAACCTCCACCAACTCTGTTTTGACACCTTGGTCAATCAAAACGCCATCACCAAACCCGCTTTCATCGACCTACCTTACCTCATCAAAGGCTTCGAAATCAGCCATCATTATTCCGCCACCCTGCTGCTCCACATCGCCAAAAAACGCCAGCACACCCAAAAACAAAAAGACAGTTTCTTGGGTTTGGCTCCTGTTAGCTTCAATGAAAACAAGAAAAGATCAAAAGGGTATATCGTCAAAAGTGAAGCAAATTCTCAAAAAAAAGCCAAAACGGTCATTCTCAAATCCAGTAGTAAGAATGAACAGGTTCTCATGGACTTAGACGCAAGCGAGGTAGAGGTAAAAAAAGTATTCGACCTCTTCCAACAACAAAACTTAGAAAGCCTTGCCCTATTCTACCAAGAAGCTTCCAAATCCAACCTCCAAAAATTGGTCAAAGGCTATAAGTATGTACTGATTTCGACGCATGGTTTTGTCAACAAATCACAACCCAGTTTATCGGGTCTCTACCTTTCTAAATCAGATTTCGTAAAAAATGAAGATGGAGAAAAAAACACTTCAAAGCTATATTTATCAGATGCTTACCAACTATCCTTGACAGCTGACTTAGTGGTTTTGAGTAGTTGTGAAAGTGGGATTGGAGAAGTATTGAAGGGGGAAGGAATGATTGCTCTCAATCGAGGATTTTTGTATGCAGGAGCATCAAACGTGATTTACTCTCTTTTCAAAGTACCGCAAGACAGCACGAGTGAATTGGTACAAGCCCTTTTCCGCCACATTCTCCACCAAAAATGCAGCTACTCCCAAGCACTGCGACTGGCTAAATTACAGTTGATTGAAGCAGGAGGAGAATTGAGGGATTGGGCTGGATTTGCTTTATTGGGGAGTTAGAGTAGAATTAGGTGATTGCTTAAAAAAATTTCCTGAGGTCCATTCTTAGCAGTTCGTCAACTTCATCTTGTCGGATAGATATTTAACCAAAATCTTCCTATCCAATCAGAAGATTTTTACAAAATGACAAACACCACGTGTCATACTGTAAGTATCTTCTGAGGAGAAATGACTAAATATTTGTAAATCAAAATCTTAAAAAAGGTTTTTTGCCTTTCAAAAATTTTGAAGATGCTTGGTTACCCGACAATATCAACTTGATTAACTACTTAGGCAATTTAAAGTATTAAGATAGTCAAAATGTTGGTTTCTATTGCCCCGTGCTTTAGCTCGGGGGTAAATGGTTTTTCTTTTCAGAAAGGCTTTAGCCACTGCAATGGAATGGCTAAAGCCCTTATTATTTTTACTTTACTCCTACACCGCCTTAAAAGACGGTGCAATTCATCACTAAGGGAGATAGAAATAAATTTGCGTAGGCTATTATTTGCTAAATCCCTAATCATTTATTTTAATTTGCCTTAGTTCAAGTATGTCTCTTCCTTCTTTAAGCCCTTCGATTACAAACTCATATAAATTTATTTCACTTAGCATTCTTATGAGAATCATCAAGAAACCTTACCATTCTTCCCATACTGAAACGCCAGCAACAACATCGTACTCAACAACAACAAACCACAAGCCTGATGTGCTACTCCCAAAAATACAGGAACGCTACCCAAAGAATTGAGCAAAGTGAAGATACCTAATAAAACTTGCGTTATTAACACAAAAGGAAGTGCCAAATTCACCTGACGAAAAAATGGATGCCCTGCTCCCAATCGTTTGGCAAAATGCCCATAAGTCAAAATAAGAACAACCAATAAATACGCAATCCCTCGATGAGTGAATTGAATTGTGGGTATATGCTCAGTGAAGTTCATCCAAAAAGGCTGCATCTCAAACAAATTGTGCGGAATATATGCCCCATTCATATCAGGAAAACTGGGATAATGTGAAGCCGCTTTGAGTCCAGACATAAAGCCTCCAAACATGATTTGCAACACCAAAACGCCCACCAATATCCACGCAAATCGCTGCATTTGGGGGTCATAGATTTTGGATTCGGACTCGACCACCAAATCTGAAACATACCACAGCACATAGGCAAACAGAAAAATTGCCAGAAGCAGGTGTGCCGTCAAACGATAATGACTCACTTCAGGGCGATCCACCAAGCCACTCTTGACCATAAACCAACCCAAAAGCCCTTGTGCAATATACAGCAGCAGCAGCAATGAAAACCGACCAATGTGCTTTCTATCCAGTTTTTTCTTCGCTAAGAAATACGCAAAAATTCCAAACAGGAACACAAAACCCCATCTACCCCATACCCGATGCAGCCATTCCCAAAAGAAAATACTCTTGAATTCGGTAAGGCTCATCCCTTCATTAATTTCTTTGTACTCAGGACTTTCTTGGTAATTCTTGAATTCTATATCCCAGGCTTCTTGACTCATGGGCGGAATACTTCCCGTTACCACTTTCCAATCTGTCATCGAAAGTCCCGATTCCGTGAGCCTTGTTATTCCTCCGACAATTACCTGAAAATAGATAATCACCAAAGAAAAGATGAGCAATTTGACCAATAGTTTTTTGTCTGATGTATTCATTAGTTGGATATTGAAGTACTAAATATCTTGCAAAGGTACAACACAGAATAGCGATGGGGGTTGAATGAATTGAAAAGAAAAAGGTCAGTACCGATTTTTTTTCGATACTGACCTTTGTTTTGAATTAGATGTTTGTCGTTTATGACCAAGCAAGTTTTCAAACAACCCTGATTTCAATGGATACAACTCCACCTACTCCAACAAGGTTCTATTAATACCGTTCACTCATCGTTCTTGCCAAATCACGTTTGGCATCTTTCTCACGAATCGTGTTTTTCTTATCGTAAGCCTTTTTACCTTTTGATAAAGCCACTTCTACTTTTACCAATTGACGGTCATTGAAGAAAATCATGGTAGGAATGATGGTCAATCCCTTCTCCTTCAATTTGGCTTCCAACTTCTTCAATTCACGTTTTTTGAGCAGCAACTTTCGGTCACGTTTTGGGAAATGATTAAAATTGCCTGCATTCTTGTACTCCGAAATGTGGACATTTTTGAGCCAAAGTTCACCATTCCTAAAAAAACAGTGGGCATCACTCATACTCACCTTTCCTGTACGGATAGATTTCACCTCTGTACCCAATAGCACTATTCCTGCCTTGTATTTCGTCATGAAAAAATATTCATAACTCGCCTTTTTATTATTCGCTACTATTTTAATTTCACCTTCTTTCAGCATCATGTATGTTATTAATAAAGACCACCAATAAAATGACTTACCAATGAAGTTTATTTTTTTGTAGATAATTGATTTTCAGTACAATCAAGAATCCTTAAAGCAAAACTTCAAAAGTCTATATCAGAAAATTATTCTATTGATGTTCCTAAGTTTGTAGAAAGAAAAAATAGGGTTAGATAAAACCTTCCTTTTGTAAAAAGGAGTGGAGTAGGTCTGCAAATGAATGCACTAAATATTTTTTCACCATTACTTAAAATTATTTTGAGTGGAATCTTAAATAAAAAACAAATTCCATCAAAATTAAGTTCACAAAACATTTTTTAAATTGAACCCAAGACTGCTTTCTATGTTTTATCGTCCCTTACAATCTAATGATATTTTTTACTACTTTCAACTTAGAGCGTTTGAATTATTGTAGCTTTGGTGTTTCAAGCAGCAAAATAAATTTTCATTTTTTATTGAAAGTTCTGAAAATAAAAAACTTTAGCCATTCTTTCTGGGTTAAGAGTAGTAGGCTATATACGGTCATTGCTCAATTATCAAACCAAAAAAAATGTTATGCTACTTGAAGCCAAACCAAAAAAAGCAACTATGTCCCTCACGATTAAGGATATACGAAAGCCAATTGCAGCAGAATTAGATATTTTCGAGAAAAAATTCAGAGCTTCAATGAGCACTCAGGTGCCACTACTCAACAAGATAATGCACTACATTGTCCAACGTAAAGGTAAACAAATGCGTCCGATGTTTGTCTATTTTGCTGCAAAACTGATGGGAGGTATCACCGAAAAAACACATCGTGGAGCCGCATTGGTCGAGTTGCTTCATACCGCCACTTTGATTCACGACGATGTAGTAGATGATGCTTACGAAAGGCGAGGTTTTTTTTCGGTCAATGCGCTTTGGAAAAACAAAATAGCCGTATTAGTTGGGGATTATCTCTTTTCAAGAGGAATGTTGTTGTCTGTAGAAAATGGTGATTTCGAATTACTTAAAATCGTTTCGAGAGCCGTAAAAGAAATGAGTGAGGGTGAATTACTGCAAATGGAACGCAGCCGCCGTTTGAACTTGGACGAAGAAATCTACTACAAAATCATTCGCCAAAAAACAGCTTCCTTGATTTCCTCCGCTTGCTCGATTGGCTGTGCATCTATTACAGACGACAAAGAAGCCCAAAAATTGGTTTGGGATATTGGAGAAAAAATTGGAATTGCCTTCCAAATTCGAGACGACCTATTCGACTTTGGCGCAGATACCAAAATCGGTAAGCCAACGGGTATTGACATCAAAGAAAAAAAATTAACCCTTCCGCTCATTTATGCCATCGAACACGCTTCAAAAAAAGATAGAAAACACCTCATCAATACCATCAAAAAACACCACAACAACAAAAAGAAGGTAAAAGAAGTGATTGATTATGTCTGGGAAAGCGGCGGAATCGAATATGCGACCAAAGCAATGGAATCATACCGAGCTGAAGCAATGGAACTCCTCCAACAATTTCCTCAAAACGAAGGACGAAAAGGGTTGGAAGAGCTACTTTGGTTTACAACCGAACGTAAGAGGTAAGTAAAACTTTCAAAACAATTCAGTCCAATTAAGATTTTAATCAACTCCAAATCAAAGAGTTTGTACTTTCTCATTTTCCAAGGTTTCATACCTCAAAAATCCCCTTTCACTCCTTTTCGGTTTTTAGCAGCTATTTTCCTCTGTATATTTGTGACATAATAAAACACCTAATAACCCTAAAAAAACTAATTGAAGAGAAAGGAACGCCAACCCTTTATACCCTAAACCTAAGAAACCTTAAAGCAGTTTCAGTTTAATTAAAAAAAGCTTCACATCATTGTGAGGCTTTTTTTATGGGCGTATCAAGTGCCCTATCCTTCATAAGAACCATTCATACCTCAAAAATTCCCTTTCACTCCTTTCCAATTTTTAGCCACTATTTTCTACCGTACATTTGTGGCATAATAAAACACCTAATAACCCTAAAGAAACTAATTGAGAATACAGAGAAGGTACTAATAACCCTTATAATACCCTAAACCTAAAAAAACTAATTGAAGAGAAAGATAGAACGCCAAACCCTTTTATACCCTAAGAATAATAGTTTGAATAAAGAATGCCTCACTCATGTGGGGCTTTTTTATTGACAAGAAAAGCCAAAATAAACCTCCTATCTGCAATACCTACAATTCACTCCGCAAAAATTCCCTTTCATTCCTTTTTAGTTTTCAATGGTGGTTTTCCACTGTATATTTGCAGCATAGAAAACACCTAATAACCCTAAAGAAACTAATTGAGAATAAAGAGAAAAGCTCCAAAACCTTAGAATAACCCTAAACTTAAAAAAACTAATTGAAGAGAAAGACAAAAACGCCAAACCCTTTTATACCCTAAGAATAATTTTGAATAAAGAATGCCTCACATTATGTGGGGCTTTTTTATTGGAGAAAAGCCAAAATAAACCTCCTATCTGCAATACCTACAATTCACTCCGCAAAAATTCCCTTTCATTCCTTTTTAGTTTTCAATAGTGGTTTTCCACTGTATATTTGTAGCATAGAAAAAACCTAATAACTCTAAAGAAACCGATTGAAAATAAAGATAAAAGCTCCAAAACCTTAGAATAACCCTAAACCCATAAAAACTAATTGAAGAGAAAAAAACGCCAAACCCTTTATTAATACCCTAAACCTAAGAAACCTTGAAGCAGTTTCAGTTCAGTTTAAATAAAAAAAGCTTCACATTCTTGTGAGGCTTTTTTTATTGCCCCTATTTGAGCCTAACTACTCCCCTACCCTTTGATTGCACAACCTCCCCTTTTTCTTAATTATTCATTTTTTGCCCTTTTTTCCTTATTATTGGGTAGATTTCAGCATGCATACAATCACCTGCCTAATACAAACCACATGAGTTTATTAGAAAAATTTCTATTCCCTGCCTCCCTACCCTATGATTTTCAAGAATGGAAACAACTCCCTTTCGCAGAAAGAACCCAAAAAGTCTGTCAAGCCTGGGCGATGCAAGGTTATGGTTCGCCCATTTCGGTAGCCATTTTCTATATGCTGAAAATTGCCTTCTATGTTTTTATGTGGTTTTGGTTCTGCTCTTTTTCCACCAACTTGGGAAGTATGGCTGAGGTGGGTACTTGGTGGTTTGAATTGGAAGCACTTGGCAAGTTCATTTTTTGGACAACTCTTATTGAAGTCATTGGTTTTGGAGGTGCGAGTGGTCCACTGACAGGGCGATATGTGCCCATTCTTGGAGGCATTACCTATTTTCTCCGACCCAATACCATCAAAATTCCACTGTTTCCGAATGTGCCGATTATTGGAGGTGATAAACGCACGATTGTAGAGGTATCGCTCTATGCTGCGCTCTTATTTTTCTTGATAAAAGTCTGTATTGCTCCAGCAATAACCCCAGAACTCGTTTTGCCGATTGTAATTTTGCTTCCAATATGTGGTACCTTAGACCGAACCGTTTACCTTGCAGCAAGAGCAGACATTTATTACCCCATGATTTTATGTTTCCTTTTTCCCTTAGAAGCAGGGCATACGCTGAAAATCATTTGGTTTGGGATATGGTTTTGGGCGGCTTTCTCCAAATTGACCCCCAATTTTGCCTCTGTCGTTTGTGTGATGATTAGCAATAGCCCATTCTTTGGTTCGCCAATTTTTGACGGCTTCAAAAAACGTTTCTTTAGGTCTTATCCTGATGATTTGCGTCCAAGTCGGCTTGCAGGTTTTTCAGCGCATTTCGGAACACTTGTCGAATTTTCGATGCCGATTCTACTATTGGCATTCATTGGCGACTCCCAAATTACATTTTACGCCTTGATTGCCCTGACCTTGTTCCATTTTTTCATCTTCATGAATTTCCCCATGGGTGTGCCAATGGAATGGAATGTCATCATGGTATTTGGCGCATGGTCGCTGTTTTATGCACATCCCGAACTTACACCTATGCTCATCGCCCACCCAATTTTGTGGACAATGCTATTGGTAGTTTTGGTCATTTTGCCCATCATCGGAAATCTATTCCCAAAATACGTTTCCTTCCTCCTCTCCATGCGCTACTATGCAGGCACTTGGGCTTACAGCATTTGGCTCTTCAAAGGCGACAGCAAAGACCGTTTGGACGAAAAAATAGTCAAAACCTCCAAAAACGTCACCAAACAGTTGATGACGATGTACGACAAAGAAACCTCTGAAGCCATTTTGTCCAGAATGATTGCTTTTCGTTTGATGCACCTACCAGGTCGCTTGGTCAATCAACTCATTCCCAAAGCAGTGGACAATGTGGATGAATACGAATGGTCGGAAGGAGAACTGATTGCAGGAGAAGTAGTGGGTTGGAATTTTGGAGATGGACACTTGCACCATGAGCCATTACTGGATGCTATCCAAAAACGCTGTCAGTATGAATCTGGTGAACTGCGGGTCATCATGGTAGAATCACCTCAATTTCACACCCAAAAACTGGCGTATCGGATTTACGATGCCAAAGATGGATTGATAGAAAAAGGCTTTGGAAATACCAAGGAGCTTCAAAAACAAATGCCTTGGGGGTAAATAGTTTATTGCAGAACTCCAAAACTCGACATACCTATTTCGCCTTCAACAAATTAATGCTCACCGTTCCCAACTCGGAGTTCGGAAACTTGGTAAAATGCTTCTCCACAGGAAACAATCCTGCTTCGGCAGCTACTTTCTTGAATACTTCAATCTCCACGATGTACTGATCCGAAAATCCATGTGTGGCATCATAGGCAGTTGCGGCTGTCTTCCCCAAGTTTTGTGCAGTAACTGTTGGAGAAATGGTATGTAATTCAATAACCAACAATCCAAATTTCTCTACATAAGGAGTCCATTTTTGGAGGTGTTCTCGTAGATTGTCTTCTACATCTGCATTGGAGTTTCTCTTGCCACGAAAAGCAAAAGCACCTGTAGAACTACTTTTTCGATTCGACGTTTTATCCAATAGTTCGCTCCATACTCGATTGTGATCAAGGAAAGTACGCACATTCAACAAGTCCTTCAAGTCAATACCGTAATTTTCCTCCAAATCTTGCGCCAGCAAATCAGGTCGTCCAATATCACCCCAAATCACTTTTGCCCAAATGTCCGCTTGAATCAAATTCCCACGAGTAACTTTCAAGGCAGCTTTGTTGTAATCTGCTCCTACCAAAAAGAGTGGATAATCCTCCAATAATGTACCACGCAAGGTACGGCGTTCAATCACATCAAATAAGTGAATCAAAAATGCTCCATTTCCGCACCCCATATCTACAATTCCTTTCGGCTGGTTTTCGATAGGTTGATTGAATAGGTCAATAATGATTTCATCTATCTTTTTGAAATAACTCCCATGTGCGCCACCACTTCCCCAAACATTCATTTCCCGATCAACATGAATTTCCTTTCCGCCTTTCGGTACATTCCACAACGCTGTTGGGTTACCAACAATCAATTCATCCATTTTTCGAAAAGTGGGAATATAAGAAACCGTCACACCATAAGCACTCGCCCTTTTGGCATAGAAAAAACCTTTTTCGGTGAAGCGATAAGTCTCATTTCGTTTGTCAAACCAACCAAGAAAAGCAAACATATCCAACAATTTCTTGAAGCTTTCGGTATCTTGGTGGAACTCTTCTGGCATAAAGGATGCCTCCATAAAATATTTGTGGAACATCCCCCCCATACCCAATGCGACAGCTGTTGGACCAACAATCATCCCTTCAATATGCTTCAAAACTTGTTGTTGCACTTCCAATATAGTCGCATTGTCTGAGAACTCAATGCCATA
>JBGCDY010000944.1:0-3426 GCA_045105835.1 Chitinophagales bacterium | reverse complement strand
CAAGGTGAAAGGGTTTTTGTACCAAACCTTTGCCAAAAGAACGGCGACCAATGATGAGCCCTCTGTCCCAATCCTGAATAGAGCCTGCTACAATTTCACTTGCAGATGCCGAGTTTTCGTCTATCAATACCACAAGTTTGCCTTCTTCAAAGGTGCCTCTTGAAGTTGCTTTGTACTCCTTTATATCAAATGTGCGTCCTTTTGTGTAAACAATCATTTGTTCTTTTGCCAAAAAATCATCTGCCAACTGAACAGCTGCCGTTAGATAACCTCCCCCTGTGCCACGCAAATCAAGTATTAGGTTCTCCATACCTTCGGACTTCAATTGGTTGATAATCGTTCGGAACTCTTTAATAGTGGTTGCCGAAAACTTATTGACCCGAATATAACCAATAGTAGGAGACTCCATATAAGCGGCTTCAACGCTGAAAAGAGGAATTTTGTCTCGTACGATATTGAAGTGTAAGACGCTTGTTATTTTATCTCGGCGAATGCCAATATCTACGCTCGAACCTTTGATACCTCTTAGTTTTTGGACAATGTCTTCATTGGTCAATCCTAAACCTGCAACGGTTTCATGTCCAATACTGGTGATTCTGTCTCCTGGTTTGAGACCTGCACGTTCGGCAGGACCATCAATAATAGTGGAAACAATAATAATTGTATCTCGCAAGATGTCAAATCTTACACCAATGCCTTCAAAGTTGCCACGTAAAGGTTCTCGTATTTTGTTATATTCATCAGCAGAGATGTAAACCGAATGAGGATCAAGCTCTCGGAGCATGGCAACGATGGCGTTCTCAGATGCTTTTTTTACATCAATATCCTCAATATATGAATCATTTAAGATTCCTATTACATTTTCAAGTTTGGCGATAGCTTCTTCAACGTCCTGTTCATCCACTTGTGCTTGAATGAAGGAGAAAAAACACAGTAATGTAATAATAGTGGCGTAATATCTTAAAAATGGCATAGTGCGGGTTTAAATTTGGTACTCCAAGATACAATTATTTCATAGTAATGTAAAATAATGAAAAAATAAATTCTAAAATTTATTTTTCCACATCATTGATTCGACGGGTTTGATAGTTCTGTTTGTATATTTTGCATTGACTTTTTTATAATACAAATTGTCTATATTACCTTTTACATCAAAATAAATAAGCTGTCCAATGGGCATTCCTGCATAAACTCTGACAGGTTGGATACAAGATATTTCTAAAGTCCAGGTATTACAAAAGCCCACATCACCTTTACCTGCGGTAGCATGTATGATGATGCCCAAGCGGCCAATGCTAGATTTGCCCTCTAAAAAAGGAACATGACGATGGGTTTCAGTGTATTCTTCGGTGACTCCTAAATATAAGGTGCCTGGCTGTAATAGAAAGCCTTCTTCGGGATGGATGATAATTTCTTCGATAAGGTTGTGCTTTTTGCAATCAAGCACCCTGTCTTTATAGGTACACAAATATCGCCCCAAATGTATATCATAAGAGTTGGTTCCAAGGCATTCTAGACGGAATGGTTCAATGACAATATTGTTGTCTCCTATCTCTTTTAGTATTTCTTTATCTGTTAGTATCATCGTAATTTACAGTTGGTTATATAATGAGGAAAGTGATAACAAAATTAAGGTTTTTTCGCAAAGCGAAAGAGAAAAAAAATAATAAATTATTTTTGATAATAAACTGAAAAAACTACTTGAAGATATATAAGAGTATTTTCAGTGTCCACTCAATTCATATCTATGACTCAAATTCAAAGCCTCAAAATTTGCTTGGAGTAAGTCCTAACTATTGGCGAATGTAAGAATTAATCAATCAAAAAGAGCTCATAATATTTTAATGTATTCAATAATAGGTGAGATCACCTGTTTTATTGAACCACTTCAATATGCTGTAGACAATGGTCAGAAAATAACTCTCCGATTTGGCTTTTGAAGCTTTGCCTTAAAAACTCTCCATTGTAAAGAAAATCAACTTCCCTCAAAGAGTAAAACCAAAAGCCTTTAATTTTAAGTGTAGGACTTATCTTTAAGTATTACTAAGCAGAAAAATCAGGTGATTGTTTTTCAAAAGAAGAAAATCAAAACTTTAACCTTTCCTCAAAGAATCCCCATCTTTTTTTGGAGCAAAGCCTTTATGTGGTAAATGTATAATTATTCGATTTGAGTGTTGTTTTAAAGGAGTAAAAATGATTTTTTGATTTAAAGCATTGATTATTAAGGAATAAAATGTGTTTTTTGAGGAAGTGAGAACTGGAATCCAATTAACTGATTATTTGGACATTATTTTTTTTGCTAAAATGATAGTCAAGCTAATAAAAAAACTTATAAATAAATTAATCAAAAAATAAAACAATTTAAATAGAAAAGACATTAATTGGTAGAAAATTGTTTGTTTAAATATTTGTTTTTTAGATGTTTAAAGCGATTATTGTTTTTGTCTGAAAAAAAGTCAAAAGCCAATTTTTCTATTGAAATTAAATTAGCTACGATTTTTTTGAAAAAAAGTTTCAATTTATTGTAAAATAATTGTCACATAAAATAAAATGACCTATATTTGCAATCGAAAGGTTAATCGAAAGATAGCTTTTCAATAGATTTGGGTGGATTTAGTCACTTCGGGACGCGGAGAGCGTTTGTTCTCCGCTCTCGTTGTGCAAATCAAAACAACCTAAATTTTTTACGCAAATAGACTTAGAAATACTCCTAATATTGTTCGTTTCTAATAATTGATGGTTGCCTCATTTACAAGGCAACTTTTTTATTGTGAAATAAACTCGAAACCCTCCCTTCTCTATTCAAGCCCCAAATTTTTAGTGTATTTACACGTCTATAAGTAGTCGATTATATTCGAACGTGCGAACAGATATTTTCAGCTGGATTATTATACAATTGAAAATGTTCATTCATTCTTTCTTCAATTTACTACTTAACACTTCTGCTTTCTACTAACAGGGAATTTACGCATGATTTTAAATGGAAACATGGGAACAGTTTTTATTTAATTGAATCGACAAAATCGTGGAAAGTCATGATCCGGTACATACTAATAGATACCTTAGGTACAATATCTTCAAGTGAATTCATGATGAAGGTGTTAATGCCTTATGCCAAAGAGAATTTGGCAGACTATATATATAATCATATTCATACTTCTTATTTATGGCAATATTTGGCAGATGCCAAGGAAACCATAACAATAGAAGAGGGTGTGGAACCTACCAATGGTGAGTTGATAGACACACTTATTTATTGGATAGATACAGAACGACAACATCCTGCTATTCAATTTCTGCAAGCAGAAATTTGGAGGAAGGGGTATGCCACAGGGCAATACCACGGTCATGTCTATGACGATGTTCCTGTAACTTTGAAGCAATTGAAGGGTACAGGGATTAAGGTAGGAGTATATGATTGCAAGT
>JBGCDY010000943.1:0-4427 GCA_045105835.1 Chitinophagales bacterium | reverse complement strand
GGTTAATAAACAAGAATTTCCCTTAGCTCGACGGCTATAGTTGCACTCGTTACAAACGAACGCAAGTTTAGGGCTTTTTTTGTTGTTTGTAGGGACTCGCGCGCATTTGCAATGCGTGTGTATTTTTTGTCGCTTGTAAGGACTTACAGATAATACAAGTCGTTGCAAACGACGGAGAATGTTAAGCACTCGTTACAAACGAGCGCAAGTTTAGAATAAACGATTCGCACGCATTTGGAATGTGTGTGCGCTTTTTTTGCTGTTTGTAAGGGCTTATAGAGATACAAGTCATTGCAAACGAGCGCAAGTATTAGTATAATAGGAGCGCAAGTTTAAGGCAAGTTTAGGATTTAAAATTTGGATAGGAATAGGGAACTATTTGCCTCCAAAATCGGTACTACAAAACAACTGTATCGAAAGCATTAATAGAAACAAGAGCAACAATAGAGATATGCAAACGAAATACAATCCGCAAGACATAGAAGAGAAATGGTATGAGTATTGGGAGAAACACGAGTTGTTTAAATCCGTGCCTGATGACAGAGAGCCTTATACAATTGTGATTCCTCCGCCAAATGTGACGGGAGTCTTACACATGGGGCATATGCTCAACAACACCATTCAAGATCTTTTGATTCGCCGTGCCCGCATGAAAGGCTACAATGCCTGTTGGGTGCCTGGTAGTGATCACGCTTCAATTGCGACAGAAGCGAAGGTCGTCAAGATGTTGAAAGAGAAGGGGATTAGTAAGCATGATATTGGGCGTGAGGAGTTTTTGAAGCATGCTTGGGAATGGACTGACAAGTATGGTGGAATTATCTTCAAGCAGTTGCGTAAATTGGGCGTAAGCTGTGATTGGAGTCGTACCCGTTTTACCCTCGAAGACAAGCTTTCGGATGCGGTGGTAAAGGTGTTTGTGGATTTGTACCGCAAGGGCAAAATCTATCGAGCCAATCGAATTGGGCATTGGGATGTTGCGGCACAAACGGCGCTTTCTGATCAAGAGGTGATTTACAAAGACTTGAATGCCAAATTGTATCACGTTCGTTACCAAATTGAAGGAACGACGGATGAATGGATTACCGTAGCGACAACTCGCCCCGAAACGATTATGGGAGATACGGCGGTTTGTTTCCATCCTGAAGACGAGCGTTATCAACATTTGAAGGGCAAAAATGTAATTGTGCCTTTGATTAATCGTGCGATTCCGATTATTTACGATGAGTATGTAGATATGGAATTCGGAACGGGTGGTTTGAAAATCACGCCTGCTCACGATGCAAATGACTTTGCGCTTGGTAAGAAACACAATTTGCCGATTATTGATGTTTTGAATCCTGATGGGACAATGAGCGAAGCCGCACAGTTGTACATTGGAGAGGATAGAGACAAGGCAAGGAAGCTGATAGCGAAAGATTTGGAGGCTGCTGGAAACTTGGTGAAAACAGAAGATTTGCCGCACAAAGTAGGTTTTTCGGAGCGAACAAATGTGGTGGTTGAACCCCGCATTACGCCGCAATGGTATATGCGAATGGAAGAAACTGCCAAACCTGCATTGGAGGCAGTGATGAACGATACAATTCGCTTTTTTCCTCCAAAATACAAGAACACTTACCGTCATTGGATGGAAAATATTCGGGATTGGTGTATTTCTCGTCAATTGTGGTGGGGACAGCGCATTCCGATTTACTACTTAGAGGATGGCAGTCATTTTTGTGCCGAAACTGCGGAGGAAGCATTGGAGTTGGCGAAAAAAGAAACGGGCAATGCGAATTTGAAAGCAGCGGATTTGCGTCAAGATCCCGATGTTGTGGATACTTGGTTTTCGTCTTGGTTGTGGCCGATTTCGGTTTTTGATGGTTTTGAGCACCGCAAAGAAGTGGATTATTACTACCCGACTTCGGTATTGGTGACGGGATGGGATATTTTGTTTTTGTGGGTGGCTCGAATGGCGATGGCTGGCTATGAATGGGAAGGTCAATATCCTTTCAAAGATGTGTATTACACAGGCATGGTTCGGGACGAGAAGGGACGCAAAATGTCCAAATCCTTGGGGAATTCTCCTGATCCTTTGGGCTTGATGGAGACCTATGGTGCGGATGGTGTACGGGTTGGTTTGTTGATGAGTTCTCCTGCGGGTGGTGATTTGTTGTTTGAGAATAAGTTGTGCGAAATTGGTCGAAACTTTAGCAACAAGATTTGGAATGCGCTTCGATTGGTGAAAGGCTGGGAAGTGAAAGAAGGCAAAAACGAGCATATTGAACCGATTGTGGATTGGTTTGAGAACCGCTTCAATCAGGTAGTGACAGAGTCTGAAAAACAATACGAAACATACAGTATTTCGGAGGCACTCAAAAATATTTACTCTTTTGTTTGGAACGATTTCTTTTCGGTGTATCTCGAAATGGCGAAGCCTGAATATCAGCAGCCAATCGATCGATATACTTACGACAAAACGATTGAACTTTTTGAGAAGTGCATCAAATTGTTGCACCCTTTCATGCCTTTCTTGACCGAAGAAATCTATCATACCTTGAAAGATAGGGCAGATGGAGATTCGATTTGTGTGGCGAAATATCCTGAGGTTGCGGACTTCAATCAGACTGCCATTGAGAAAGGGGAAGCTGCTAAGGAATTGCTGACGAAACTGCGTGACCTTAGAAATAGCCAAAAATTGAAGCAACGTGATTTGCTGCAATTGAGTGTCAAAACTTCTCAACCTGAATTGTTTGAGGGCTTGATTCCGCTTTTGAAGCGCAAGGCTTTCTTGGAGACTTTTGACTTTACGGATGAGGATGTAAGCGGTGCGGTGAGTTTTCGAATTGGGAAAGATACCTTTTTTGTGCCTTTGGGTGATAAGGTGGATTTGGAGGAGGAACGCCAAAAAATTCAGAAGGAATTGGATTATTTGGAGGGCTTGAAAATGAAATTGAACAAGAAATTGGGCAATGAACGTTTTGTGAGCAATGCGCCTGCTGCGGTGGTGGATATGGAGAAGAAGAAGTTGGCGGATACTGAGGGGAAGATGGCTACTTTGAAGGAACAGTTGGGGAATTTGTAGGTTGAAGTCGGAGGAGGGAAGTGAGATGTCTCTGCGATACTATTTGATGAATGATAAAATAGAACGGTGAATTACAAGGGATTGTGGTTTGCCGTTTTTTGTTCTACATCAGATTGCGATATTTTTTATCCATTAAAGTAACATCCTATTTCAATAGTTTGTGATAAGCATTTTGTTTCCCAGTCTTCAATTATTTTACATATTTGTTTTATTTCATCTCCTCTGTATGCTCCAATTACAACAGCATATAGAGGCTTATCTCTTTTAGAGACCTTAAGTATTTTTGACTGAAAGGATGTGTAATTATTTATATAATGCATTTGAAAAGCAGCTTCTTGAACACTATTATATGCAACTACATGAATATAATATTTATTGTCAAATTCATCTATGAAATATGGGTTCTCTTTATGAGATATTTTATCATATTCAAAAATAAAACGCTTCTGGATTTCACCTACAGCACTCAAAGAGAAACAATTATTGTCTTCATCAAAGAAATTCGGAATAAGAGATTCATATAAATCATAATTATATATTTCAACTTTGGAATTTGGAATTTTGGTGATTTCAAGTATAGAATCTTTTTGTTCTTCTATGGAATTTGATTGAATTATATTTGAATCTGGTGTAAATTTATTTTCAACAGGCTCTATTGGGAGCCATGCCTTAAAACTAATAACTATAGTAAGCCCTAAAATACTTAAAGTAAATATGCCTGCTTCGAAGGATTTTGTATAAAGTATATATATTATTATCAATGTAGCAAAGTAGTATATTTTCTGATTCTTTTGATTTTTATCTAATGTTTTGTCCTTTTTTATTTCTTTACCTTTTTCGAATAAATAATTAGCCACTTTTTTTTCGAGATCATAATCTTTATCAGATTTGATTAATTCTACTACCTTTTCAACTAATTTCTCTTCATAATTCGTTACCAAATGCTCTATATTTACATTAAGCTCATTAATTTGAGCTATGTAATTTCCTGATGCACCCTTTTCAAATTTTGCAGTATTAGTTTTTGGTACTGATGAAGGCTTTGATTTTGAGAAAAATAATATCAAATATCCCCATACTCCAATGAGAAAAGCTAAAAACGTATTCTTGAAGTTAAAAATTAAATTTTTGCTTGACTGAAAAAAGAAACTAAAAAAACCAAAGAACCCCTTTTTTTGATCCTTTTTCTTATTCTTCTCTAATTTATAAAATGCAGACGTGTTATGTTTTCTGATTTCCTTTAAAGTTAGGCGCAAATAATTTTCTACACCAAAAAAATCAATGTACGTAATCCAGTCTGAAACTATTTTTTGAGATATATCGAGTATCTTAGATATATGATATACTGAAAAACCTTTATCATACA
>JBGCDY010000942.1:0-6119 GCA_045105835.1 Chitinophagales bacterium | reverse complement strand
AAAGATAGCGGATTGATTTTTAGGCTCAATGCTCGAATTTCCTGAAAAGCATCTAAGTCATTCAAATTCAGGAGTCTAATCATAATATTTCGTACATAAAAGGCTGCTTCAAAAGCCCTATAAGGAAAAATTTGGTAATCTAATTTCAAGGTTTTAGTCAAAGAATCTATACATTTTGTAGGGCAAATTTCGAATAAGTCAATAACTCATTCAAAACTCATCGTCGCTTCTAAAGAAACTTTAAATGCAGGATAGTTTTTCACATCAATGGGTAATTCTGCTACATAAAATAAAGAAAAATCAAGCTCGAATTCCAACTTTGCAGTTATCAAATTACCTTTAAGTTCTTCAAAAAATATGCTTTCCACTTTAATAGCACAATCATAGGTTTGTTCTATTTCAATTTGACTTCCAAGGGGTGTCTCAACAAAAAATGAATGCGTACAAAAAAGTCCTCCAAAATAATTTTGATTCTCATTTTTAAAATCAAACCGTTTAGATTCTAACTCATTGAAATCCGATACACTTTCCAACTCGTCATTTACAGTAATCTCTAATTGAAGGTCATCTAAGACCAATAATGGTGAGAATTGAAAACCTTCTAATTCTATTGTATCTAATTCTATTTCAATTCCCCAACGAACAAATGCTTTATGGCTAAATGATTTGCTGATGGTTCCCTTAATTGGTTTTAAATTCATCACTTGATTACCTATATTGAGCAACTTCATATTCTTCACACACTATTCTCTCTGTAGTATGATGAGTACATTCATTTCTCAGAAAGACATATTTATGAATAAAATTATCAATTTTCATATAAAAAAAATGAAAAATATATCAATTTTTGGCATACTGACTTTTAGCATACTAATACTTTCAAGTATTGGAAATAGTGCTTTACATCATTACAAAACCAAGGCTCTCACAAAAGAATTTATTGACTATCATATAGATTTAATTGATTCTATCGTAGCTATTGCAGATAGAGATTTAGACGAATATGGAGAGGATTGGGAAACAGACTTTCCTTGTGAATATATCAGGAACAAGCAATGGATTACCCAAATATCTGAACATCTACGACAATATAATTATATTGGAATATTTAGTTTAACATTTAATCCGCCAATGATGTGTGGAAAATCACTTGCCTTTAATGAAGATAAATTTATGACCCCTCAAGGCATTGGAATAAAAATGTATGACCATCATATTAGCAGAGACTTAAAACTAAATATCATAATTTATGAATTTGAAGGGGATCAAACTAACTTTGAGCTTTTTCAAGGTGAGGTGGTAATCTCTGCTGTACAACAAAAACATTCAAATGATTCTGGTAGCATCATGTTCACTGGCAAGTACAATGTAGAAGCTCATATACTCATCCCCAAAGACTTCACTGAATGGAAAGAAAAAATCCAAAGCAAAAGCATTAAAGAAATTCTGGATGGAAGTGTCAAAATTTAAGAGGTCACAAGCGCATTTTTTCACTTTATAACGGTACTTATATTTCTGTAAATTGCAGATTGGAGGAAAATTGGTGACAGAGAAAACAGTATTTTTAGGAGAATAACTATTGGGGTTAAAGTTAGAAGTAGAATTATCTCCCTTTAACCCAAGTAGTTTTATATTTCTTTGCAGAAAACTGTTTAATTATTGACTTTTGCTATTATTTTTCATCCAGAGAAGTAATCAAGACTTCCTTCTACATTTGATTAAGCCTACAAAGCAGCCATTTTGCTCTTCTTCTCTTCCAACTTTACTCTAATCTCTTTGGCTTCTTCCTCACCCAAATCATAATCTATCATCACCCACATAGCAAGCAATGTTCCCATTATGGGTAAAGCGGAATAAAAAATCCGTAAGCCCGTTATTGCTCCTTCAGGTTGCACCTCTGCACCAGGCGTGAACCCTACATAGGACATAATCAAACCACTCAACAATCCCGCAACAGCTGAACCAAACTTCACCATCCACCAATAAATCGCACCAAAAATCCCTTCTCTTCTTTTGCCTGTATTGAGTTCGTCTAAATCACACACATCAGCAGTCATAGACATCATCAGCGTAAATAATCCTCCAATACCAAAGGAAAAGAATGGAAGTGCAAATAGGAACATGTACGGTTCTCCTGGAATAAACAAAAACCAAAACAAGATGTATCCAATTATTGATATGCCCTGAGAAAGAAGAAAAGTCTTCTTTTTCCCTAAGGTTTTAGAAATATTAGCCACGATAGGGATGACTATAAAAGTAGTAGCAAGTGCGCCTAAACAACCATGAAGTGTTGGCCAAATCCCTGCTGCGCCTGCATCACCATTGAACATGTAATACACAATGATAAAAAACGAGAAGGCTGCAATTGTATTGAAGGAATTGAATATCAAAAAGGTAGCAATACACAGTTTTCTAAATGGAACATTGCTAAAAGCCTCCTTGAAGCCTGTAAAAATCTCCCTCAAGCTATTGGCTATATTTTTCATATTCAGTGGCGCAAGGCTTGTGTCCTCCAATGTTGATTCACTTTTGATAAAGATAGCAGGAACCATCGCCAAAATCATACAGAATGCACCTACCCAAATCGACAATTCTCTGCACCCAGCCGCTGCATTATCAAACCACGTTGGGTCGTACAATATGACCCAAAACCACGGAGCTATCACCCATGCCCATTGACCAATCCATTGTGCAACTGCCATGATATTGGTTCTTTCATGGAAATCGGAACTCATTTCGTAACCCATTGCTACATAGGGAACGCTGAATATGGTGATTCCCAAATAAAAAACAAATGACCAAATCAAGAAATAGGTAAAGTTGTACATCAGACTGTTTTCCGCATACAACTGCCACATGAAAAAATAGGATAGCCCCATAATAATTGCACCAATGAATACATAGTGCCTTCTCCTTCCCCACTTCGATCGGGTATTGTCAGAAATAAAGCCCATTATTGGGTCGGTAATCGAATCAAAAATACGGGGTAGGAAAAACAAAATCCCCCATAGATAAGGAGGAAAACCAAGGTCTTGTACCAAAACTACCATAAAAATCCCAAGGGCGGCGGGAAACATCTGATTGGCTAACATGCCTAAGCCAAAAGCTACCTTTTGTCCAAAAGGCACTTTAGCAGCTGCCGCAGTTTTACGTTGTGTCATTTTTGCTTGTTTAGTCTATTGATGATGTGATGTTTATTGAATGCTTTCTGATTTATTGGGAACAATTATGGTTTGTATTAATTTGGGTTTTATCTAAAAAAAAGTTTATAGTTTATCCATTCCGAAATTGGAGTTTATTCTCCTCCAATGAGTTATTTTTTCGAGTTTGAATCATTAGTATTTCAAGTTAATATTCTCGGCTGAAAATGATCTGTTCAAGTCTGAATACCCAAACAGACCATCCGACAGTATTAGTAGTATTGCCCAATCAAAACTGCTTTGATGGGAGGGTTTTTCACCTCTTTCAACAGTGCTTCCTTGTCTCCATTGAAGGTTTTGCCAATCGGCTTACCTCCTCTTGTCAGTCCTTTGAAGGCTCCTTTATCTACCAAGTCCCACAAGGCATATTTGGCTTGTCCATCAATGGTAAACAGTCCAAAGTGGTTTTCTGAACCGCCTGTATTTTGTGCATCTTTCCATATCTCATCAAAGGCTTCAAAATAAAAGCATGAGATTCCTTCACTATCTGTCCACTCTCTCATGTATTGGTGGTACAACCCTTCTTTGTATTCGTCCGTAGCCTTTGAACCGTCATTGCCATAGAATCCATTGGAGGAACTCGCCCAGCCCGTTTCGCCTATATGAACAGGCTTTTCGACGCCCAAACTTTTCATATAGTTTACTGTACTATCGTACTGAGACTTTGCGTATTCTTTGGCACGCATCATGGCTTTTTCCACCTTTTCTTCGTCCGATAGCAATACCTCATTTTCTAAAGTCCCCCAAAAAATAGGGTTGTAATGGGTATCGTGCATCGGATAGGTATGCAGCGAAATGTAATCCACTGCCTTCACCAACACCTCCAAATCAGGCGCGTGATAGACCGAATCACCGCCTCCCCAAGAAGCAAAATTATCCGAACTCGTTACCCAAAGGTCTTTGGGCAATTTGTCCGTTTTCTTCAATTCTTGCAGGTGGTTCACCCACTTCAAAATCACCCACGGCTGCACAAAATAGCTTGCTGCCCATTTGACCATTGCCTCATTTCCAACAGCAATCACTTTCACAATGTCGGGATACTTATTCGCCATCTCCACTGCTCTTTGAATCTCGCCTGTGTTGGCTTCAAGGCTTTCCACCTCATGATTGGGATGGTCTGTCCACGCATTCTCACAGTCAATCCATGCACCGACCATGACATACATCTCAAAATCTGGGTTTTCGCCCTTCAATTCGTGAATCGCCTCCAATATAGTGGAAGCATGTTTCAATTTCGTATTGTAAGTGCGTAAAACTCTAATTCCCATTGCAAAAAGGATTTTCATATCCTCCTTCAATTCCTCCACAGTTGGCTGTATGTCACGAGAATTTTGACGGTATCCGCCATACGAAATCGCTCGGTAATCGGGATTTCCTAATATGTCTTTAGCTGTCACTTTCTTTTTGGTTTGTGTTTGAATGGTTTCCGCTGCCTCTTCGGATGGCTGTTGATTGCAGGAAAAACCAATCATTAAAAATATGGCTATCAATAAGCCTATCCGTAGTCTAATCATAGCAGTCTGATTTATTTTTCATATTAAACCTTATAGGTTTTGAAAACCTATAAGGTTTCTGTTCGGAACATATAGTGAAATTCTTTTTTCACATCCCTCCTCCCTTATCTCAAATCTGTTTCTTTTACTTGAACAATAATTTGAGTCACCTCACCTGTTCTTTCAAATACTTGTTTGCTTTTCGCTGCATCCAAGCTCAATGATTCAAACTTTGTAATGGTACTATCTTGATGAACAAGCTCCAATCCATTTGAAGCTGCCATTTGATACACAATCGGCACTTGGCAATAAGTGAAACAAATAGCTCCTGCTTTTACCTTCAATTGCTTATGCGCTGAATCAATATCCACATACTCAAATGTTTTGCCCTCGGTCAAGAATTCTTCTTTTCGCAATAAACAAGGATTGAAACACAGTTTTCCATCTCGAATGAATACGCCCAACTCTCCAAATCGGCTCAATACATCTTCCTTCACCTGTCCTGTCATACCAGGCTGCTGCGCTCCTCTTCCCGCAGGTGTATGCGAATAAGGGTCGGTTGGAAATGCGCCGTATAGTTCGGGAGATTTGTGGACACCAATGCCTTCGTTGATTTCGTAGTAATGCTCCAATAATTTACCCACTACTTCCGCACTTTCCTTCTCCTCAATTGCCTTCAAGCAACATTCCTGCACTGCCAATTGCAGCTTAGAAACCATGTGCCAGTAAATTGAACCCAATCCTTCGTAGCCAAAGAAAGTACCTGACCTTCCTGTAAATGCCTTGTGGTTGAATACTTCTTCAAAAATTTGCAGTACCAAAGCTTTGTCTTTTTCGACCAAGTCGGCATGGCTACTTTCTGCAAGTTGCTCCAAAGCGAGCCTCAAATCATCGGCGTTTTTGAAGCTGCCATTGAAGTGATGCTCTCCATTGATGTCTTTTTCGACAATCTGAACATTGCCTTCCGCAACCAGAGTTTGCAGCAGTTCAGATTGAAGAACAGACGTTTCAGAAATGGTATTTTTGGCGATAAAACCAGGTAAATCTTTGTTTGGATAGAGAATATAACTGTATTGGTCATTCCTAAACAATGCACTGTTTTTCAAGCCATCCAATACCGCTACTGCTTCTTTTGAAGAAAGATAACCCGCACTCAGTACGGCTACTTGCCCCTCCAACATTTCACTCAAATAAGAAATCGAAGCTTCTTTCTCCCCTTCAATTGTCACCAAATTATAGGCATGATATAAGTTGTCGTTTCTTCGATTCGCTTCAATGGAATGCTCCAAGTATTGCAGAGAAATCTCCACAAAGTGCTTCAAATCAGCCAAAGAAACAGTTTTCTTTTCGCCCGAAAAAGAATCCTTGTAAATCTTCCATCGGTATTCACTACCTGCTTCCCCCAATCCATCCAAAACTCTTCTGC
>JBGCDY010000941.1:0-3242 GCA_045105835.1 Chitinophagales bacterium | reverse complement strand
CTCTTACACTGCAATTAGGAATCAAAATTCTGTTTTGATTCCTGTAATTTTTTTTTTTTTTTATTTTTAGTCGATAAGATCCATCAAATCGTTTCCATAACCACTCTTCAACGCAGGTTTCGCAACTTCTTTTAATTGCTCTTTGTTGATAAAACCTTTGCGATAAGCCACTTCTTCAATACATCCAACCTTCAATCCTTGGCGCTGCTCAATGACTTGCACAAACTGACTTGCTTGCATCAAAGAATCAAACGTACCTGTATCCAACCAAGCCGTACCACGTCCCAAGATGGAAACCTTCAACTGATCTTTCTTCAAGTATTCAGCATTGACATCTGTAATCTCATATTCCCCTCTTCCACTTGGCTTTAAATTTTTAGCCACTTCAATCACACTATTGTCGTAAAAATACAAGCCTGGAACAGCATAGTTTGACTTTGGTTTTTCAGGTTTTTCCTCAATAGAAATGACCTTGTTGTTTTCGTCAAATTCCACAACACCGTATCTTTCGGGGTCAGAAACGTGGTAGGCAAACACTACGCCTCCATCCACATCATTCAATTTGGCAAGTTGGTCGCCCAATCCTGTACCATAGAAAACATTGTCGCCCAAAACCAAGCAAACTTTGTCGTCGCCAATAAATTCTTCTCCCAATACAAATGCTTGTGCCAAGCCTTTGGGTTCGTGCTGCACCAAATACTGAAAATCACATCCATACTTTGAACCATCTCCCAACAACTGCTCAAACATAGGCAAATGGTTAGGAGTCGAAATAATCAAAACCTCCCGAATACCTGCCATCATCAAGGTTGTTAATGGATAATAAATCATGGGTTTGTCATAAATGGGCATGATTTGCTTACTAATCGCATAAGTGATGGGATATAGTCTTGTTCCCATTCCGCCTGCTAAAATGATTCCTTTCATGTCGATTGTGGGTTTTAATTGTCTATTAATAGGAAGGGTAAAGATAAAGGTATTTCAGCAAGAATTTAGGGCTTCAAAAGAATACAACTGTATTAAATAAAAAAAAATCCATTATTTAGTAGTTCCTGACTACAAAAGCAATTGTAAAGCACAAAAAAATATTCGTTATCAATAACTTACAAAAAAGGGAATATCATTCATTGCTGCAATGGCTTCAATAATTGCTTTTAAAACTTGAATTTGCATTTGAACTTTTAATTTGAGTTTGACTTACTTCCTCGCAATCCAGATATGCTCTCTTGCCAAACGGTAACGCTCCACCAATTCGCTGTCCATATCCAAAATGAACCTATCCAAATCCACTTCAAAACCCGCTTTCTCCAATCGTTCTTTTTTGTCCATTCCATAAATCCGCACATGGTCGGCTTGGTGAAACAAACGGATGCGTTCTTTCGGATCGGTCACACTCAAATCCTCCCGTGTTTGATATTCCTCATTCGGCAACATAGGAGTCTCCAAAATAGCCCAACCACCTGGCTTCAATACTCGATACAATTCACTCATCGCCTTTGCATCGTCAGGAATATGCTCCAAAACATGATTGCAGATAATGACATCAAAGCTGTTGTCATTGAAGGTGATGTTGGTGATGTCCATTTTGACCATTGCAGTCGGCATATCCAAGTCGGCACTGATATAGTCAATGTTTGCCGCATTTTTCAGCCACTTTTGAAACTGGTGTTCGGGCGCAAAATGCAAGACTTTGAGCTTTGCAGTCGACAAGTTTGTTTTTTCATGAAAATAAAGCCACAGGCCTCTGTGCCGCTCCAAAGACAAACACCAACGACAGAGTATGTTTTCACGTGTTTTTTGTCCATAACTCGCAAAAGCACTGAAAGTATTTTTGCAGCAAGGACATTCCACTTTATTGCCTCGATGTAATGGAATCGTGGCACGCATGGCATAGAGTCCTGCTTCTCGCAAGTATTTCTTGGGAATTATTTTTTCTGCGGTCAGCTTTAGTTCGTGTGTTGAAAACATTTTATTTTGGTGATTGGTGATTGGTGATTGGTAATTCGTGACTTGTGACTTGTGGCTTGTGATTCGTGACTTGTGACTTGTGACTTGTGATTTGTGATTTGTGGCTTGACATTTTAGAAGACCAATTACTAATAACCAGTCTCCAATCTACTAATCACTTATTTGCCAACTGTCCACAAGCTGCATCAATGTCCTTGCCTCGACTTCTACGAAGAGTAGCTGTGATGCCCTGTGATTCTACATAGTTTTGGAATTTCTCTAAGCGGTCTTCACTCGTTTTGAAGAAGTTCAAACCTGCAACGGTATTGTACTCAATAATATTGACCTTTGAAGGAATTATTTTGCAGAATTTGACGAGTTCTTTTGCATCTTCAATGGTGTCATTGAAGGAGTTGAAGGCGATGTATTCGTAGGTGACTTGTCGCCCCAATTTTTCGTAATAATAGCGCAAAGCATCTGCCAAGACTTCCAATGAATTGCTTTCATTGATAGCCATGATTTCGTTGCGTTTGGTGTCATTGGCGGCATGTAGCGAAATGGCAAGGTTGAATTTGGTCTCATCGTCTGCCAATTTTTTAATCATTTTGGAGATTCCCGCAGTAGAAACCGTGATGCGTTTTGGAGACATATTCAGTCCATCAGGGGCAGTGATTCGCTCGGTGCTTCTCACCACTTCCTTATAGTTCAATAAAGGTTCGCCCATTCCCATATAGACGATATTCGTCAAGGCTTTGCCGTAGCGTTCTTCGGCTTCTTTTCGAATCATGGCTACTTGGTCAAAAATTTCATCAGCCGTCAAATTCCGTTTTCTATCCAACAATCCTGTTGCACAAAAACTACATGCCAAACTGCAACCGACTTGAGAGGAGACACAGGCGGTCATGCGGGTCAAATCGGGAGAGGGAATCAACACTCCTTCTACGATGTGGGTATCGTACAATTGGAAACCAAACTTGACTGTTCCGTCATTGCTCACCTGTTTTTTGGCAACTTGAACTCCATGAATCGCATACTGCTCCATCAGCCGTTCTCGTAACTTCTTAGGAATGTTCAACATTTCGTCGAAACTATGCGCTATTTGCTGCCACAACCAATGGTGAATTTGCTTGGCTCTGAATGGCTTATCGCCCATTTCGACCACTACTTTTTGAAGCTGTTCCAGGGATAAAGAGCGTATGTTTTTTTTGTTCACTATATTTTTTTTATTGATTTTGTTTCGATTTTGGGTCATAAGAAAAATACTCTATCCAAGCATATAGTTCTTTTACTAACAG
>JBGCDY010000940.1:0-2981 GCA_045105835.1 Chitinophagales bacterium | reverse complement strand
CCACCACGTTTTAAATTTTTGGGACAATTGGCTTGTGCCTTGGTTATGATAGGGATGGGAGTGATGATTCCGATTTCCAATATTTGGTTGATAGATGTTTTATTCACCATTTTTTGGGTGGTAGGGGTGATGAATTCCATCAATATGCTCGACAACATGGATGGAATCACTGCAAGCGTATCGGTCTTTATTTTAGTAGCCGCTTTAGCGATTTTGTATTTACAAGGAGCATTGGGAAGTTTTTATGTCATCGTCATTTTGGGCGTTTTGGCAGCATTGGTCAGCTATCTATACTTCAATTGGCACCCTTCCAAAATGTATATGGGAGATTCAGGTAGCCAGTTTTTGGGAGCGTTCTTGTCTTTTGTCAGCATCCTGTATATGTGGCAATTTCGAGGAACATCAGCCGATACCATAGGACTTTCTCTCCAACAATTCGTCATCCCCATCTTGGTATTTATGTTGCCGATTATGGACACAACCACCGTTTTTGTGCGCCGTATTCGACGAGGACAATCTCCTTTCGTTGGCGGACGAGACCACACCACACATCACCTCGCTTATTGTGGTTTGAAGGACAGTCAAGTAGCTTGGGTATTCGTAGGATTTGGAGTTTTGACCGTATTCTTTACCTATTTCATTACCTTACATTTTCTGACAAATACTTGGAGTATAGGACTTTCTATTTTGTCATTGACTTATGTTTTGGCAGTATTTGTAGGAATGCAATACTTCTATGAAGTGGGTAAAAAACGAAGTGGTCAGTAAGTTTGTAAATGAAAACCTCAAATTTATATTTGAATTTACATCATCATTTCTCTGTAATTACATACAAATAATCTCCCTCCTCATTTTCATATTTTTCCTTCAATTTCTGCCAATCTCCACTCAGGATATCAGCCTGCAATACTGCCAAACCCTTTTCAACTTCAGCCTGATTTGCCAAATCTGCAAAAGAGGAAATGCCCTTTCTGACATGAGGCTGCAAATAGAGATTGGGGTCAAACTTGCCAGAATACAAAAACAAATCCTGCAAATCAGCTTGAATAAAATATTTATCGGTGCGGATATTCTGAAAACCATTTTCTGTCAAATGCTTTTCAAAGACTTCAAAAGCAGGCATTGGCTGCATAGATTTCTCCAACATCATTGGGAAATAGTGGTTCAGCCAATAACCTTTCATCTGTTCGGGTGTAGAGGTAAAAATCACCAATTTACCTTTGGGCTTCAATACCCGATACAGTTCCGCAAAAGCCTTGCCCATATCCTGCCAATGATGCACCGTCAAAGTACCCATGATTCCCGCTACCGAAGCATCCTCCAAAGGAATTTTCTCTGCTGTTCCATACCGCCAATCTATCGTGTTACATTTTGATTTTGCGATTTCCAACATTTTAGTTGAAGGCTCTACGCCAATGAATTGTACATTTTTTTGTTGGTGCAAAGCAATGGTGTAATTACCCGTTCCACAGCCAATATCCAAATAAACGCCGCTTGTTTGAGGCTGCAAATGTTGGTAGAGATTCTCAGTGAGTTGTGGGTCGGGTTTGCGAGTTTGGTTGTAGTTGTGACCTATTTTATTGTATTTCTCCATGACTGCTTTTTTTTTCCACATCAAAACAAGTGTGGAGCGTACTTGGTATAGGCTTCAAAAAACAGAATTGGTTTTCTATGTAATTCATTGGTAGGTAATATTCAAATCTAAAACTAAGCGTATCTTTTGGAGCTGACTGTTGTTTTGCTTTGTCTAAAAGTTCTTGTTTTTGTTCAGGACTTATGTATTGTAGATCAAGCATAAAGAGTTCTACTTTGGTGTAGTATTCTGAAATCTCTTTATCTGTGGGTGCATGAATCAATTCTTCCTTTGAAGGGGTTTCTTTGACTTTCTCTTGAGCATTTAGGCTTGCAGCCATGAAAATACAGCAGAATAAAAAAATGAGTCCTTTTTTCATGTCAGATATGTTAGGTGTTAAAGAATTTTGTCAATAATCTCCTTACTGTAAAACTTCAATATTTGCTTTTTGTTTTGTTGTGATAGAAAAATAGTTTGTGTTTTTTTATATTGTGTAAAAAACAAACAATGAAATTCACTTTGTTCAATCACTTTCATATACTTTGTTGTATGCCGTTTTTGTTTTTCTTCTTTTTCCGTATTGAATAAATTATACTTATTATCATTCCTATTATTCCTCCGAGATAGCTGAAATTATGCATTGACCCAACCATGATAAAATTGGCTCGGTTTATCAAGTTGTCTGGTAAATACCAATTCGGTGAATTATTTGCCAAAACCAATTTTCCGTAGATTAATCCTATTATACCAACAATCAATGCAATTCCAATTGTCATTAAGGATGCTTTCATTGTTGTTTGAAACATTTCCTTTCCGCTTTTGTGAATCAATCCAATTAACCCTAAAACAATTCCGATTATCATTCCTACCCACCATGTTGCGAGAAATCCAACTATTGCTGCTCCTAATCTTGGGCTCCATAATATTATTTCAGGAGATTTCGGCGTTCCGATATTTTCACCCATTCCCCAATTTTCAAGACCAAATTGAATGAATTTAAATTTAGTATAATATTCATTCGAGATTGAGTAAGTTATTTGGTCATGCACTATTCCATAAATTCCCCCAAGGAGTGGAGCAATTATTAAAATCAGAATTAGTGAAATTAGCTTGTTCATTTTCTTTTTTTAATGGAATACAACTTGTAAGTATTGTCGTTCATGAAGTCAGCTTTGAATGTGTAGAGCAGTAATTATTCATTTCAGAACCTCAATGGATTCGCTAAGAATGAGTTAATTGAAGTTGTATTTGAGTTTTTAATTTGAATTCAACCTTTTTCAAGACCTGAGACCGTTGACAAAGTTTTTGTAGGTTAAAAAGGCAAGTTTTCTACATCCACATTGCCTCCCGAAAAAATCACCCCAATTTTTTTGCCTTCAAATTGCGGCTGCCCTTTGATTACGGCAGC
>JBGCDY010000939.1:0-3057 GCA_045105835.1 Chitinophagales bacterium | reverse complement strand
GGTGAAGAATATTAGCAATAGTTCGTGTAATTTATGTTGAACACAGAGGCTCGGAGACACAGAATTTTTATTATCAAATAAGTGAGGGGACAGAGAAGCGAAGTGTGTGACTTGAAACTATTCACTACCCACTAACACATTTGATTTACATTCCTCAAAACAAAAAATGCCCCCTTCACAAACACTGCAAAGGAGGCATCTTCAATAGAAAATCTAATTTTATCTTTAGGGATTTAGCAAATAATAGCCTACGCATTTTACTCGTTCTTTTTCCTTTTAGATGCGTTAAAAATTTTGACCATAGCCCTGCTATACTAAAAAATTTTGCCTTCCTAAAAGAAAAAATACCTTCTTAAAATTTGCGTAGCTTATTTATTTCTATCTCCCTTATTTCAATTCTTCGTACACATTCAATTCCTGTTTCAATGCCTTACGAGCAAAGAATATACGACTCTTCACCGTACCCAAAGGCAATTCCAAGTCATCCGCAATTTCTTGATATTTGAAGCCCTTATAGTGCATCACGAAAGGAACCTTATAATCATCGTTCAATCGGTCAATTGCTTTTACCACATCTCTCATCACAAAATTTGACTCCGCACGATTGCGTATCGTCGCCTGAGCAGAATTAATGTAATAAAGATTTTCAGTCGTATCAACAATCGTTTTCCTTTTGGATTTCTTACGATATTTATTGATGAAAATATTCCTCATAATAGTGAAAAGCCATGCTTTTAGATTTGTACCTTCTTTGAATTTATCCTTGTGAGTAAAGGCACGGTACATGGTTTCCTGCAATAAGTCCTTAGCCTCATCCAAATCTTTAGTGAGGTTAATGGCATAAGGTCTTAAGTTAGATGCCATACTCAATACATTCTGATTAAAATTATTAGAAGCCATAAGTATTTGTTTAATGATTATGATACAAAAATACAACAAATTGAACTAACAAACAAGTTTTGTTTAACTTTTTTGCCATATTCATTACACGAAATCGTTTTGAATTTTCATTTTTTACTGAAAATACAATATATTCAATCAGTAAAATGCTTGAATATCAAGCTCTACGCTACTAAAATTCATTTTTTCGTATTTTTTATTAAAAAAATATCAAAATCAACATTTATCAAAGCCTCATCATTAGTTGAACAAAAAACAAAAAAGAATAAACAACAAAACCCATCACAAAAAATGACATTAACATTGTCTGCACGACAAAAACACCATATTGACGACAAGCCTATCAGAATTATGTTCCTCAAAAACACAAAAATGTAGTAATTTGCATTGTATGAATGTTATCTTCAACCGAAGTCTATTCATTTAGCAAAAAATGAAACACCTACTCTATGAACCGAGCAATAAACCTTTACACAGTTTGCTTATCACTCCTGTTCCTTTCTTTTGTAGCAAAGGCACAACAAAGTCCGATAGAAGCGGAAAGAGACACCAGTAATTATCCCTATTGGATCGAAATGATGCAAGATCCCAAAGCAGATTTTCAAGCAACAGTCTCAGCCTTCAATAAATACTGGGACGGTAGAAAAATCGAAAAAGGAAGTGGTTGGAAACCCTTCAAGCGTTGGGAGAGTTTTACACGAAGCCGCCTCAAAGCAGATGGCAGCAAACCTGCTCCCGATGAAGTACTAAATGAATACTTAGCTACTCATAAAAGCAAAAAAAGCTTAAAAACCTCTTCTACCTCCAATGCAAATTGGGAAGAAATAGGCCCTACCTACCTACCCGCCAATGGCACAGGACAGCCCAATGGAGTTGGACGTTTGAATGGAATTGGGTTCCACCCCACAGATGCCAATACTATCTATGTAGGCGCACCACAAGGAGGTGTTTGGAAAACAACAGATGCAGGAATTTCATGGACAAGTACAACGGATGAACTCCCTACATTGGGAATATCCTCTATTGTGGTGGATTATGATGATCCTGACATTGTATATATAGGTACGGGTGACCGAGATGCTAGTGATGCGCCAGGGCTGGGTGTTTGGAAATCAACCGATGCAGGAGCAACATGGGCAAGCTCCAACAGTGGTATGGGCAATCGCACAGTTGGAATGATGGTAATGCACCCAACCAACTCCAGTATTATACTCGCTGCTACAAGTGGAGGTATCTACAAAACTACCAATGCAGGTGTGTCTTGGACACAAGAACAAAGTGGTAACTTCAAAGACATTGAATACAAACCAACTGACCCCAACACTGTTTATGCAGCCGCAAGTGGAAGTTTTTACCGTTCGACCAATGCGGGAGACAGTTGGACATTGCTAAATAGCACACAAGGAATTCCTGATGCTTACAGAATGGTCATTGCAGTCACTCCTGACAACCCATCCGTTGTCTATGCTTTAGCCTCCAACTCTGGTTCATTCAAAGCTATGTATAAATCCACAAATAGTGGGGCGAGTTTTAGCACCCAATCCACCACTCCCAATATTTTAGACTGGTCTACAGATGGTAGTGGAAACAGTGGTCAAGCATGGTATGACCTCTGCATAGCAGTCGACCCCAATGACGAAACCATTGTCTATGTAGGAGGAATCAACATCTTCAAATCCACGAATAGTGGACAAAATTGGACAATCAATGCCCATTGGGTAGGAAGTGGTGGAGCAGACGATATTCATGCCGACCAACACGCCTTAGAATATTCTCCAGTAAACGACTACTTATACAATGGAAACGATGGAGGAATTTATTTCACCAACAATGGAGGAACTACCTGGACGGATCGAAGCAGCGGACTCGGTATTGCTCAAATCTATAAAATAGGTCAGAGTGCTACCGAAAAAGATTTGGTCATCAATGGCTACCAAGACAATGGAACAGCAGTATATGATGGCGATTGGCGAACCGAAATAGGAGGAGATGGAATGGAATGTGTCATTGATCATAGTGATTCCAATTATCAATATGGAGCATTGTACTATGGTGATGTTCGACGCTCTACCAATAACGGTTTTAGTTTTGGGACTATAGCAGCCAATGGAGTCAACGGAATCAACGAAAGTGGCGCATGGGTTACACCTTATGCCC
>JBGCDY010000938.1:0-13972 GCA_045105835.1 Chitinophagales bacterium | reverse complement strand
GGGAATGGTCTATGTGGCAGAATTGTCTGATAGCGAATTGAAAATAGCACAGAAGGCTGGCTTCAAAACAAAAATATTGCAGGCAGATACACCCGATTATTATGCAAAACGCATTGCCGCAGACCCCGTAAAAAGTGTAGCCGATTTTAAGCTGCAAAAAAACAATGATTGGGGATTGGGTAAGGGCAATCCTTTTTATGCCATTCCCGAAAACTTTGAAATGGGAAGCATGGGAGGGTATTTGACCTATGAAGAGATGTTGTTTCACCTCGACCAAATGCACGAATTGTACCCCAACCTCATCACTGCAAGAACGCCTATCAGCGATAATCTTCTTACTTACGAAGGACGACCTTTGTATTGGCTCAAAATATCGGATTTTCCTACTTTGGATGAGTCGGCAGAACCCGAAGTTTTGTACACGGGCTTGCACCATGCAAGAGAACCGATGTCTGCCATGCAGTTGATTTACTTCATGTATTACCTACTCGAAAACTACGATACGGATTCCGAAATCCAAGATTTGGTCAACAATCGAGAATTGTATTTTGTACCTTGTATCAATCCCGATGGCTATATTTACAACCAAACGACGAACCCTGAGGGGGGAGGTTTGTGGCGCAAAAATCGGAAACTACATTCGGACGGAAACCGAGGAGTGGATTTGAATCGAAATTACGACTATGAATGGGGCTATACGGATTCTGGCTCTTCTCCTAATACTAACTCCAATACTTACCGAGGCGATGCACCTTTTTCGGAAGCTGAGACCCAATTGGTCAAAATGTTTTGTGAGGCGCATGAATTCAAGGTTGGTATTAATTACCACGCTTATGGGAGTTACCTGATTTATCCTTGGGGCTATGCGAGCAATATCTATACTGAAGACCACGATTTTTTTCAGCAAATGTGCCACCGAACGGGTTGGTACAACAATTATATCTATGGAACCGTGAGCGAAGCATTGAGTTATTTGGCAAATGGAGATTCGGATGATTGGATGTATGGTGAACAAACGACCAAAAACAAGATTTTTGCGATTACGCCAGAAGTGGGTAGGGCTGAGGACGGTTTCTGGCCGACTCCAGACCGTATTGTTCCACTTTGTCAAGAAAATGTATGGAGCAATCTGCAATACGCTTACATGGCAGGAAATTATGCGGTGGCAACGGATGCTTCCGAAAAAACATTGGAGGAAACGGAGGGTACATTGAAGGTAAAACTGCAAAAGTTGGGATTGGAGGAAAACGATATTTTTACCCTTCAAATACAACCCATTAGCCCCAATTTATCCATTGTTTCAGCACCCATCAATACCAGCAATTTAGAGGTATTGACTGCCGAAACATTGGAGTTTGATTACATTCTTTCTGCTGATATTCAAAATGAGGAAGCGGTGGAGTATGTGGTTTTGGTGAACAATGGTGATTTTACATTGGCTACTGATACGATTACCAAATGGTACAAAGCACCTATTGCTTTTGAAGATAATGGCGAGGATGTGAGTGAATGGACAAGCGAAGACTGGTACCGCACGAATGAAGGTGTTTATAACGGTGAATACAGTCTAACGGATTCACCTTATTCGAGTTATAATAATTTTGAGAGTACGAGTATTGTTTTGCAACAAGAGATTGACCTGAGTGAAGCATCGGAAGCCAAACTTACTTTTTGGGCAAAATGGGATATCGAACCACACAGAGATTTTGTACAAGTATTGGCTTCAAAAGATGGAGGGGATTCGTGGACAGCACTTTGTGGGAATTTTACCCAAGATGGTACAGTCTACCAGATGGAGGGAGAGCCGATTTATGATGGCAAGCAAATGGAGTGGGTGAAGGAGGAAATGGATTTGGCGGATTTTTTGGGGGAATCTATTCTGTTGCGTTTTTGGCTGAAAACGAATGGAAACACAAAAGCGGATGGGTTTTACTTTGACGATTTGAAGGTGAATACTCGAAATGGGCTTAAAGTGGATTTGAAGCTAATGCTAGAAGGAGCGTATGATGTGAATACGGGGGAAATGAATACTTTTTTGAGAGGCAAAGATTTACTGCCGTTTTCACAGCCCTTCAATGCCCTACCTTGGGAGTATGAAGGTATAGAGAATGTGGAAGAAGGTGTTACAATGCCTTCAAATGTAGTGGATTGGATTTTGGTAGAATTGAGGAGTGAGGTGGATACAAACTTGGTGGCGCAAAAGGCGGCTTGGCTGGTTTCGGATGGAACGGTGATGGATGTGTCGGGTAGAAAGGGTGTTTTGTTTGAGGGGGTTACTTCAAATGAACCTTATTTTGTTTTGGTGCGTCACCGCAATCATCTGGATGTAATGAGTGCTGAGGCGATTACTTTCCCAAATACTTATGACTTTACGAGTGCTGCAAATCAAGCTGCGGGAACTGGTCAATTGACTGCAATGGCAGAAAGTATATTTGCATTGAAGGGAGGAGATGTGGACGGAAATGGGGTTGTTTCGATTGAAGACTTCAATGCGTATCAGACACAATCGGCTTATTTGAATGAATACCTGAGAGGAGACTTGAGCATGGATGGTTTGGTGAGTGTGAAAGATTACAATGTCTATCGCCTTCATTCGTCTGCTTTGGGGATTCCGATTGTACGATATGAATAAGGAGATTCGCCAAATACCAAATCTTGCACCAAAATTGTAAACACTATTTCTACCTTTGTGTTTGTATCTCATTGACACATTCCAATCGATTTTTTTAATTTTCAGTTTGCATGGATTCAATCACCCAGTTTGTATTAGGCGCAGGAGTAGGAGAAGCGGTACTTGGTAAAAAAATCGGCAACAAAGCCATTTTGTGGGGCGGGCTTGCAGGAACGATTCCTGATTTAGATGTAGTACTCTATCCTTTTTTGGACGAAGTGGGTAAAATTACGGTGCATCGAGGTATTTCCCACTCTATCTTCTTTGCCATTTTTGCAGGATTGCTTTTTGGGTGGCTATTTCACAAATGGTATCAAAAGTCTCCCGATAATACTACGACCTTCAAAGAATGGACACTGCTCTTTGGTTTGGGTTTCCTGACGCATTCGCTCTTGGATGCTTTCACGGTCTATGGTACACAACTCTTCTTGCCTTTCACTGATTACCGAGTGGGCTTCAACAGCATATTCATTGTCGATCCGATTTATACTGTACCTTTCATTTTATCCATCCTTGTGTGTGCTTTTTTGCAGCGAACGAGCAAAATGCGGAGAATGGTCAGTATTGCAGGCTTGACATTTAGTACTTTGTATTTGTGTCTAACCTTGGTCAATAAATCTTCTGCCAATGATGCTTTTGAAACTGCAATGACGGAACAAAAAATTCCCTATACCCGCTATATGACTGCGCCTTCACCCATGCAGAATGTGCTTTGGTATGCAGTGGCGGAAGTAGAAAATGGGTATTACATTGGTTACCATTCGTTTTTTGATGATGAGAATAAAAAAATAGAGTTTGAGTTTTTTCCTCGAAATGAAGAACTGCTGGTCGATTTTGAAGGGAGTTATGCCTTGGATCGATTGAAGTGGTTTGCGAATGACTACTATGTGGTCGAAAAACGAGGCAATCAGATTGTCTTCAATGATTTTACCTTCGGCAAAATGGGTTTTGAAAACCAAAATATGGGTTATGTTTTTTCATTCCCATTGAGCAAGGATGAAAACGGAAATGTGAGTTTTTATGAGACCCGTGAGATTCCCGAAGATGTGGGAGATGTATTTGGGATGCTGTGGAAACGGGTGGTTGGTGATTAGTAGACTGGTTGTTCAAAAAAACGTTGCCATGTATTTAATTTTTGCTGTACTAATAACGAACCACCAATCACAAACCACCAATTACTAATCACCAATCTCCAATAAATTCCCTTTTCCAAAATCCCAACGTACATCGACTTCCCAACGGTTGTTGTGAGGTAATTGTGTGCCAATGAAATTCTCGGATAGGGGCAAAAAATAGTCGAATTGAACTTGTGTGCGATCCATCTTGACTGCCAAACCAATACTTCCCCAAAGCATCTGCCCACCTGTCCCCAGAAATTCAAAACCTGATGTAGTACTCGAACCATCAATTAATGCACCGTTAATTACATTGCTTTCTGCATCTATGTATTGAAGTGCAAGATTGGGAGTGAGGTCAATATTGGGATTCAGTTCTATTTCATATAGAGCTTCAATACTTGCATTGATTTGATTGCCATACTGGTAGGTGTATTTGTTTTTTTGGTTGATAGAATAACTGGCTGCTGCTTGTAAAATAAATCTACGATAGTGAAGTTGGTAATCTCCTGTTATCAAAAAATCCATTGTGCCTGTTCCTGGTTGAAGGGTAGGTTCAATTTCCCTTTTTGCCTCATCAAAATCATTGTAACTACCCGAAGGTAATTTCAGTCCGACACCCAAAAGCAGGTATTGTTTGAAGGTAGGATTTTGTTGGTACAATGCCGAATTGTAGAGGTAGTGTTTACCTCCAATAATGACATCTCCGAGACCGCTTTTTTGTGTGACTTCATTCAGTGAGTTGTCAATTTGTCGTTTGTTGGAGACATACGGAATGTAGGCGTAGGCGAGTGTACGACTGTTCAAATACCATTGTGCAGATAGCGAGGTGAGACTATAGGTTTCGACCGTGTAGGTAAGTGGATCATAGTAGTAGTGTTCGTGATAGGGAAGGTTTGGTGTGCTGTGGTCATGGAAGGTCATGTAGCGCATAGTTCCTTCTCTTTCTAAGGATTGAGTGCTGATTTTGATGTAGTTGTACTCTAAGTCGTTTTGGGCGAAGATGCTGGACGGAAGGAAAGCCAGCAATAACAGTACAAAAATAATCTGTGAAATCGGGGTTTTGGTATATGTCATTTTTCTCGGTAATTGCAACAAAAAAAATCTCGTTCTTGTCATACAAATATAACCAATTTAGCGGTTCAAATATTTGCTTGTTTGCTGACAAGAACGAGATTTAGCTCGAAAAGGAGGTCATTTTTTGCTGAATCGCAAAAACGACTATTCAAATAATTTTAAATATTTCTGTGCATTTTGTACTTCTTGGCGTTGGTTGATAATCGCTTCCGTTACCATTTTTTGTTGTTTTTCATTTTCTGCAATATTCTCTTCATTCTCTATAATTGCCTGCTCTTTTTTGTCAATATTTTTGATGCTTCGATCCTTCGTTCTGTCAAGTTTTTTCAATTCTTTGGCTTTTTTCTTCAATTCTTTTGCAGCTATCTCATCTTCCAAATAAGCTTCACTTTCTTCTTGGGCTTCAATAGAACTTTGGGTCAATTCTTTCTGCTGTTTGGCCATATCAATCGTTCCTTTTGCTTCTGCAATACCACCTTTTGATTTCACAATATTCTTGTGGTAATTTTCATTTTGTCGCTTCAATTTATCCATTAAATTCTCCAAGTCCTTCAATGCTTTTTCCACATTTTTTAGGCGAACCTGTGCGTCCTCTTTGGCAAAACTTGTCGCAAAATTACTCATAAGTAATTCTACTCCCGTACTAAGTTGGCGGTCATCTCCTATAAATTCGTTCTTGCTTGTTTCAAAAATAGCCACAAGACCACTGCCTTCTACTTTTTGTTGAAACTTTGCATATACGTTTATAGATTTAGAACTGATGTCTTTGATTCTTGCGCCATTTGCCTCCATAACCGCTTCTTTTTCATCTATTTTCGCGCCATAATTTTTCATGAATTTCCCCCATGCTTTGGCTACGTCGTCTGTTTCTGTATTTGGAATGATGACGTGAAAAGCAGGACGGGTCTCATGCCCTAAAGATGTTTCGACACCAGTTACCTCAAAAGTGGGTTTGACATAGGTTTGTTCTGCTGCAAACTCATTGATACTCGGAAAAGGAGATTCCTCGTTCACACGAATTTTTGTTTTCTCATTGGGAACTTCAGGAGAATCTTCTGTATAACCTTCTTGAGCAAAGGCAGTATTGAAGTTGAACAGCAAAAATAAAACAGTGATTGTTAAAGAGAATCTTCTCATAGTAAAGCGTATTTAATTTAAATTGGTCAATCAAAAAAGGGACTAAATTGAGTATCTTGCATTTTGAAGTATAGACGATAATCTACAAAACGGTAACACCTTTTTAACAATTTTAACGGTTGATATTGATTTTTTGTTTATGATTGAATATTTATTTGAATTTATTCATAAGTGTTTGTTTTAAGGGCTGGAACTTTGAAGGTTTTGTTTTGAAGGTGAGGAATATTGGGAGAAATGAGTAGGTGATTTTTTCAAGAACAGCCTTGGAAGAATTGCTTCAATAAATTTTGTGATAAAACCGAAATAATTAAAATACAAAGAAATGAATTACGCAGGAAATTTACGGAAGATGAAAGTGGCATGGGGAGAAACGGTTGCTTATCAAATGGTGATAGGGGAGGATTTAGTGGACATGAATGCTTTGATAGGGAAGGAAATAAAACTTACTTATGCGGGAGGAATCAACTGCAAAGTGTGTGGACGAAAAACCAAAAAATCCTTTGCTCAAGGTTTTTGCTTCCCTTGTTTCAAAAACTCTCCTCAAAACTCTCCTTGTATCATTCGACCAGAATTGTGTGAAGGACATATTGGAGGAGGACGAGATGCAGAATGGGAAAAAGAGCATCACGTCAAACGGCATGTAGTATATTTGGCATTGTCGAGTGGAGTGAAAGTGGGAGTAACCCGTGGCGACCAAGTGCCAACCCGTTGGATAGACCAAGGCGCAACCAAAGCCATTCATTTGGCAGAAACGCCTCACCGTCAGTTGGCAGGTGCGATTGAAGTGGCATTGAAGGAACACATGTCCGACAAGACGAATTGGCAGCGAATGCTGAAAAACCAAGTTGCAGAAGGAGTGGATTTATTGGAGGAAAAACAAAAGGCGAAAGCCCTATTGAGTGAAGATTTGCAGCAGTATATTTCTGCAAAAGATGATATTTTCACCTTCAATTATCCCGTGACGGATTACCCATTGAAGGTCAAGAGTGTGGGCTTTGATAAGCTGCCCGAAATTGAAGGGAAATTGAAGGGAATCAAAGGGCAGTATTTGATTTTTTCAGACAATCGAGTATTGAATATCCGCAAGCATACAAGCTATTGGGTAGAGTTATCGTACTGATTGTAGGGTAACAGGCTTTAGAAGTTTTATAGGTATCGGATACCTTGATTTGTGTAAAAAAAATCATGTTTTTGGAATATTACAAATTAAATACTCCAGGTATCCGATACCTTTTGAACCACCCATCAAATATTCAAATAGTTCATAAACTCATCGTACTTTTCTTGGACATCTTCCAGATAATCCTCTTCCTGATAGTAGGCTTTGACTACATAATCAAAACGCTCAAAGGTGGGCAAAATGCGGGTGAGGTCTGTTTTGTTGACTTTTAGGGTGACATCTATCGCAGGACTGTTTGGGTGAGTGGTCACATACATACTCAAAATTTTGGCATCGTGTGATTCTACCAAACGAGCTATTTCAGATAAAACATAGTCATTGGTATTCATTTCCAGTATGACAATTCCGCCAGGATCTTGCATCCCTTGAGCTTGAGAGAGGTAATCTGTAATGGTATCAAGAGTAATCAAACCGACATATTGTTCCTCTTCATCCAAAACGGGCATCACCGTGAGTCGGTGCGTTTTCATGATTTTCATCACCTCATAAATATGGTCGTATTCATGAACCTTTGGTGGGTTTTCTGAAAAATCATACGCCGACAAGGATTTTGAAGTCTCATTGGCATCATAAATATTGTATTCCGAAATAATTCCTAAATATTGCTGCCCATCCACTACAGGGAGGTGGTGGACATGAAATTCTGCTATCCAAGCAAGGGCTTTCACGCCGTCATCACTTAGCTTCAAAGGAGGTATGGTATTGTTGATTAATTTTTTGGCTATCATAAGTAATTAAAATTGTGTGAGTTCAGGAGCATGAGACCTTTTATTGATGAATTGCCTCATGATTTTACTAAAGGCCAAAGGCTGTTCCAACATAGGCGCATGTCCACATTCGTCAATAAAATACAGTTCTGAATTGGGAATGAGTCTTTTGAAATCTTCTCCTACAAATGGGGGAGTAATTCTATCCTGTTTTCCCCATATTAACAACGTAGGCAGCAGAATGTTGGGAAGACTTTCTTCAACACTTTCTCTCATAGCTGATTTTGCCAGCATCACAATCCGCAAAGCCTTCTCTCGTTTGCTTGTACTCTCAAAAACATTATCAACCAATTCTTTTGTGGCAGTCTTGGGACTGTAAAAGGTGAATTCAGTTTTTTCTTTGATAAACTGATAGTCCTTCCGTTTGGGAAAAGAGGTGCCAAAAGTGTTTTCAAACAAACCAGAACTACCCGTCAGAATCAATGCCGAAACCTTGTGGCTGTACTCCAATAAATAATTGATTGCCAGGTGTCCACCCAAAGAATTGCCCACCAAAATGAAATTGTCCAATTCCAAAAAGTTGATAAAATCCATCACATAATTGGTCAGCCCTGCAATGCTTGTTTGACGAAGCGGCAATTCAGTGACAGGAAGTATCGGAAGTATCAGTCGATGAGTACTTGCGAAATAGGGGATGATTTTTGAGAAATTGGTCAAAGAACCCAAAAGACCATGCAGCAATACAATGACCTCTCCCTCTCCTTCCTCAATGTATTCAAACGATCCTTTCTTGATTACTTTTAGATCCATTTATAATGCTAATTAAAAAATAATAAAAATGAAAACCAATGCCTTACAAAACTTCAAAGGATAGCTTGTGTTTGGTTCTCATCTTTCGAATTTGTATTTATCTATTAATCAAATAATTCTCGTATGGCAATCGAGTCGCAATCGAACGAGCCAATGTCAATTCATCCACATACTCCAATTCCCCTCCAAATGCAATTCCCCTTGCGATGGAAGTGATACGCACTTTTTCGTCACTGAGTCTTTTGGAAATGTAAAAAATCGTGGTATCGCCCTCCATTGTAGGATTCAATGCCATGATAATTTCCGTTGCATCTCCCTTTTTCACCCTATCCACCAAAGAATCCACATTGAGATTGTCTGGCCCAATTCCATCAATCGGCGAAATCACCCCTCCCAAAACGTGGTACAAACCCCTATATTGATGTGTATTTTCAATAGCAATCACATCCCGCATATTCTCAACCACACAAATAGTGGTGTGGTCTCGCCCCAAATCCAAACAAATACTACAAACACTTTGGTCCGCAACATTGTGGCATTTTTGACAAAACTGAATATCCTGTCGCATCTTAATCACCGTCTGACCAAAGAGTTCCACATTTTTAGTTTCTTCCTTCAATAGGTGCAAGACCAAACGCAAGGCAGTCTTTTTACCGATTCCAGGAAGTTTGGTAAACTCTTTAACAGCATCTTCAATCAATTTTGAAGGAAAGTTCATAGCAAATGTTTATGTATTGATTTGTTCGCTTACTTTATCAAAAATAAACAAACAATTGAGAGTTTGGTAGTTTTATTCTTTTATCATTTCAACAAAGTTCTGCTTTTTTTGCCTTGTTTTTCCATGTACTCGAAAGATTCCTTCCAAAGGATCGGGAAGATATTTTTTAGAGCTGCAAAAGGAGAGCTAATGAGTAGGAGTTGTGTTTTGTCGAAAACAGAGGTTTTCTGATTTGTAGGAAGCAAGAATTAAGAAAAAAGAAGTGAAAGTTTTGGGGGTGTAAACAAAGGAGGAGGTTTATACATCACTGTGCCAAACAGCCTTCCTCATATTCCCACAAACCTTTGCTCTCACCTTCTTCGAGGTAGGTTCTGAGTTTGGAGTAGTCTATTTGAGGAGGAACGTTAATGGCAAGCCATTTGGGGTTGCTGCTGAGTTCACTGTGACAGCCTTGACTGGTGAAAAACGCCCTTACTTTTTCGACTTCACCAGACTTAAAATAAACCCTGATAGTTGAGTGTCCACCTTCTTCTGCAATGGCAGTGGCAAACAATGTTTCTTCAACGAGTTCGGCCTCTATGATGTCGTAGAATGCCAAGTCAATCACATAGAAGGGGATGTTTTCGATGCGGTAATGTTCACCTACCTTTGTCGTCCACATGGTTTCTGCAAAGACTTCTCCTTCTTCGTTTTCTTGTTCGACGGTGACTTTGATGTATGTTGGTTCGGACATGGGATTGATTGGGTTTGGGGGTTAAATTTGTTTTTTGAAGGCTGCAAGATAGTGAAGAAGGGGGATTAGTGAAAATCCAAATTCAAATTACAAAATCAAACGCAAAAATTCTTTTTTTAGAGATTTTACTTGGAGTCATTTTTTAGGCTTCAATAAGAACTAAACCAATACTTCATTATTGAAGCCTACAAGCTTTTATTTGAGTTTCGATTTGAACTTGCGTTTTTCTACCCAATCGCCACCGACTCACAAATATAATCAGGAATCACCCCAGTCGTCTTAATCAACATTTTCGCTTCCTTCGGCAGTGTCTTGCCCGTCAAAACCAAAGCCGTATCAAAACCAAATTTATTGCCGCCCATGATGTCGGTACGAAGCGAATCACCCACCATCAAAACCTCGCCTTTGCGGATATTGCTTTTTTGAAGAAGGTGTTCGTAAGCAAAAATAAACATTTGAGAATCAGGCTTACCGAAACGGATAAAACGCTTTTTGACCACACTTTCCAACAAGTTTCCGATACCTCCAATCGCCAAAGCCACATCATTACCCGACACGGGGTAGGTATGGTCGGTGTTGGCGATGACTACAGGAATGTTTCTTTGGCGCAGTAGGTTTATGGCTTTATTGAAGTCTGTATTCCAGTCAAAACCCTCATCATCCAGTAGCACCAAAGCACTGATTTCGTTCACCTTATTGAAGTCCACTTCACGAATGGGAATGGTATGCAAATCAGCCGTTTCGATATAGTGAGCCGAATTTTCAGTACCCAAATACGCCACTGTTCCCTCCTTGACTTTGAGGCGCAGGTATTCTCTTGCCATCATGCCTGAGGAGATGATATCGTCTGCCGCAATTTCGGTCAAACCCAATTTGTGAAATTTTTCAGCCAATTGCTGGGGGCTCCTTGAGGCATCATTGGTCAAAACGTGGATGATAATACCCTGATTTCGCAATTCTTGAATGGTGTTTTCGACTCCTTCAATCAAGCCATTGTAGTTTTTTAGGACTCCATAAGAATCAAAAAAAATGGCTTTGTATTTAGAGGCAACAGAACGGAACGATTTGATTTTCATAGCAATATTTTAGAAGTGGGAAGCGAGAGTAGGGACGCGAGGTAGGGTGCGATTTTGGAGTGAAACTTCTATATCCCATTTCCCGTCTCTCCAAAAAATGATTAAATATTTAATACCCGCAAAATTCTGTCTGCATCAAATTTGTCTATTGAAGGCAAATGCTGCTCGAATGCTTCTTTTTGAAGTTTGTTGGCATAGACCTCATGGAAAAAATACCGCCCGTATTTGATTACATAGGTCAAAATGAAAAAACGATAAGCTTCCTTCATAAACAAAACCTCATTTTTCTGCAAAGGGTAAACTTTGTGATAGGATTGTAGAAACTGCAAAAAACGATTTTCCATCAAGACATCAATGTTGTAGGTGAAAGCGGTGCGGTCTCCAACATCGGACACGATGCGGCTCAAAAAATAAAAGTCCAAGATACGAGAACTCATCCTAAACCAATCGTAGTCCCAACGAGAAAAGAGTTTGTAGGTGCGGCTAACAGAAAAATTGCCAATGTTCCAATCCACAAAAACTGGAATCTTAGGAAATTTTTCGACCTCCAATTTGTCAGAGTTTTCTAAGAACAATTCGCATTGTCTTTGGATGAGGTCAATGTGTCTACGGTGTTCGTAGTCTTCTGATTGGGTGGATTGAAGGAGGTTGAGAATATCGGTTTGCAGGGTTTTGGAGGAAGGGGGAAGGGTATTTCGGATGTCGGTACATGTTTGGTGAAAACCTGCAAATTGTCTACCCATTGCAGTGATTTGTTCGTCATTGAAGCGTTTGGGGAGTTGCTTGCTGATTTTGATGGGTTTGTAAAAAACCACCCAAGCATCCACAAATTTGTTTTCAAATCGGTGGACAAACAGTTCATTTCCAAGAACAAGAGAGCGAGCCAAAAAATTCTCAAAGGGAGAAGGTAAGTTGTTGGCGAGTACATTGATGATGCTGTGGTCTTCTACAAAATGTTCAAATTGACCAAAATAGGAAATCTTGGCAATCACATAACTTCGATTACTCAACAAGACTTTATAGACATGATTGGTCGAAACCATTGCACTGATGTCGGTGATGGATTTGATGGCTCTTGAGGTGTCATAAGCCATCCAAGCGTACTTAACGATGGTGGTAAAATCTATGAACATGATTTTTTGATGGTCGGTGATGAACTATGAAGGACTTAAATTTAGATTGTCGTGACAGCGTAACGACAATCTAAAATCTTCTCGACAAGTTAGCAAAGAATCTCTAAAAAGCCATTTGGTTTTATAGAAAAACTTATTTCAATATTTCACCACCTTCTCTACCCATTGATTTTCTCCATCTGATGCTTGCACAAAATAAATGCCTTTCGGAAAATCCGATAAACTTATTTCAATACTTTTACCAAATTGTGATTGGAAAATGCTTTGACCTTGTAAATTGAAGATTTGTAGTTGGATAGGTGTATTGGAGTTTGTGTTTTTCTGGATTGTGAAATGGTCTTGTGTAGGATTTGGAGAGAGCTTCAATTCAAGAGGAGCTAAAGCGTTTTCTTCAATGGGAGTGTAGTAATCATCGCCGATAAAGGCTTCTTGGAGTTGGAGGCAGCTTTCTCCCCCTCCCCAAACATCGTAATAAGATTTTTCCAACTTAATTCCCACTCGTGTGCTATAAATATGTAAATCTGTACCCAAATCAAGAAATTCGATAATGGAGCAGTCTTGGAAAAAAGTGTTCTCGTGAAAAGTCCTTAAAATATATTCTACTTCGCCATTTTCGTCCTCTAATTGGTCTAAATTCAAGGTTTGGTATGCTTCCGAATCCGTCATTCCTAAGTCCCAATAGTGTAAGTCAATAAAATTTTGTGGAAAAAAAATCAGTGTGAGTTCTTCATTATATATTTTTTCTTCAATTTCATTGTTCCCGATATTTTTTGTCTTTGTTCGATTATAGGTATAACGAATGCTTGTATCGTTTTTTTCGACAAAAAGAATAGAGTCTTTATTACCGTTTGTCCATTTCAATACATCTCCTGCTGAATAAGGATAAAAGTCTGCTGCGTTTGGCATTGCTTCTCCTACTAATTCTCCATTCTCATCTTCAAATCCTGCCAAAGTAATCTTAATTGTGGGTTCAAAAAGTGCCCAGGCTCTAAAATCAAACCACTCTATTAAGCCATATTTTTTACTGATTTTGAATGAAAATTTTTCTATTTCTGCTTCAATAGGATTTCCTCCATTAAATGCTTCAATTTCAAAAGTTTTTACGCTGTCCATTACCGAAAAAATGGAGCTGAATTGATTAGAAATACAAGTGATTTTAAGGCGAGAGTAAGGGCGTTCAGTAAATACTTGACCTTCCATTTCCCAACTTTCTCCAACATTAGTTTGGGGATAAAAATGAACGACTCTTGTTGAAGAATTTACCTGAAAAACATACCGAAAATAAGCATTTTGTTTTAGAAGGTACGGCTTGTAAGAGATTTCTTTTACTTCAAATTCACTTGAATTATCCAAGTTGATGTCATCATAACAGCCTCCTGTTGCTGTTTCAATCATATCTCTCAGAGGGTATTGACGGATATAAGCACCTGATTCCTCTTCAAAATCAACATAATAAGGTGAAATTGTTTTGGAGTCTTCGGTCTCGAAGTAGAAATAGGTTTTTTGATTGTAGGGGAATAATTCCCAGTTTTCGGTTTGAATTGAGATGGTGTTGAAGGATAGTATGGCAGGTTGAAAGGTAATTGGCTTGGGGTGTTTCATAAATAAAGGGTTT
>JBGCDY010000937.1:0-3387 GCA_045105835.1 Chitinophagales bacterium | reverse complement strand
CCTTCAATTGGCTAAGCGGGAAATGATTCAACAAAAGGGAAGCAGCCCACAGGATTGGGCGGGATTTGTGTTGATTGGGTGTTAGGAAAAACTCAACCATTCTGCTAAACACAAACAAAAGACGTTTTAGTAAAACGTCCCTACTTTTTGACCATCCGATTAAACGCAAACAAACTCACCAACAGAATCGTTAGCGGAATCAAGCTCATATAAAAAGCCGTTTGACCATCATAATGCTCAAACATATAGCCCGTAACCATCGAACCCGTCGTGCCACCCAAAGCCGAAAAAACCACAATCAAACCCGACATTGGCGCATGTTGTCGGACAGGCAAAGCGCTCAAAATAACCGAATTAATCGCAGGGTAAATAGGAGCCAAACACAAGCCAATCATTGGAAAAACAAAAGCTGCCAAAGGCGCATCAAACCATCCTGTAATCACCCTTCCCTCTTCAATACCACTCGCCAAAGGCAAACTCACCATCACCAAGACAGCCGCCAAAACCAAACTCCCTGCAATGACAGGAAACCATTCCAGTTTTCGCAATACAAAGCCCGCCAGAAAACGCCCCAAAGCCGTAGAACCCGCCAAAATTGCTGCCATTTCGATGCTCAAAGAAGTGGGTAAATTCAAAATTTTGCTATTGAAGCTCGGCAACCAACTCATAATCCCTTGCTCTACCAAGACATACACGAATGCACTCACCAAAAACACCATCACCAAGGGTCTCGCCAACAAGCTAAACATCCCTGCAAATTCTTCCCCAAAACTTTTGGGTTTTTCCTGAACAGCTTGTACTTCCGACTCATCCAAAGGGGTAGAAAGCAAGAGTAAAAAAGCGGCAAAGGAAATACCTGCCAACAAAAAATAGGCGTTTAACCAAGCTGTTGAAGCAGGATTAGCATCATCGACAAAGGCACTGAACACAAAGTAGCCCGACAGAATCCCAATCATAAAAAAGGACTCCAAAAAGTTCATGAAACTGGCATGTTCTTTTTCGTCCTTGGTAATGATTCCTATCGTGGCAAAAACCGACACCTTAATCAAGGCAAAACTCACCCCAACGGTCGCAAACAAAACTTTGGTCATCCAAAAACTGGGCAGAAAAGGCATCGCCAAACAAGCCGCTGTTACCAAAATCAAAGCCAACAACATCGCCCGTTTGTAACCAATCCGCACGATGTAAGAAGCTATCAAAAAAGAGGTGATGGCAATACTCAAATCCTTGAAAGCCTCCAATATGCTTGCAGAAGATTCTGATATTCCAAAGTTGTTTTGCACCTGCAAAATGACCGTCCCAACGCTGTTTAGCAAAATAGCGAACACAAAATAGTTGAGCATCAAGGAGAGTTTGACCCGTAGTGTTGGATTCATTTCGTTTGTTTTTGGTTGAAGATGATTTTGATTGGATAAATATACTCAAATTTAGTCGTTGTGGGAAACCAACAGATTTACAAGGATATCTGTGAATAAGACTACGATAGTTTCTAAAACTACCGTAGTCTTCAAAAAACCACAAAAAAAGAGAGAACAGATATCTAATCCGTTCCCTCTCAAAACTTAAAATGCTTTCTTTATAAGAAAAATCACTAAAAACAATATTCATTTGCTTCAATCAATTTATCTGCAATCAAACGACGTGCGGCAATCGTATTGAAGGGAGTCATTTTGGTCAAAGACTTCAAACCCACCAACATCATCTTCAATTCCCCTTCCGCTGCAAAACCACAAATCGCCTGTTTTCCATTGCTGCGAATGCGCTCCAAAGCATCATAGGTATAGACTTTCGCCATCGCAAGCTGCTCACCACAAGCACCTTCACCTCGCATATCCACCATCTTCTCTACTCGAAGCAAGGCAGATTCCGCCGCAAAAAGGTCAATCATCATATCCGAAATATACATCATCACCTCTTGCTCATTCCTCAATTCCGTCTTCAATTTTTGAGCAGCAGCACCCAAGGTCATCAAAACCGCCTTTTTCGCATTGCGAACCGCTTGTTTTTCTGCTCCCAAAATACCTTCAAGAGCTTCCCCTTTGCCAGCCTTACCAGACATCAATTCCTTTTGAACAGCCATTGCAGCCGTCCACAAATCCACAGAACCACTCATGGCTCGTTTCATCATTTGACCCACAATCAACAAACGATTGATTTCATTTGTGCCTTCAAAAATACGGTTGATGCGGGAATCCCTAAATGCTTTTGCAGCAGGATATTCCTCCGAAAAACCATTTCCGCCATGAATTTGCACACATTCATCTGCACAGTAATCCAAAGTTTCAGAACCCAAAACTTTCAACAATGCACACTCAATCGCATACTCTTCGGCAGCCAATAATTTTGCTTGTACCTTGTCTACTCCTTGATTTTCTACCAAGTCTTCAATCATTTCTTGAAGCAAATTGGAAGTGCGGTAATTTGCAGCATCGGTCACAAAACACTTGATGGCTTGTTCCGCCAATTTGTGCTTGATTGCCCCAAAATTAGCAATTGCCGTACCGAATTGCGAACGCTCATTGGCGTACTTCACTGCTATTGAAGTTACATTTTTAGCACCACCATTTACAGCAACACTTAATTTGAAACGACCGATGTTCAAGACATTGAAGGCAATTTTGTGCCCTTGTCCTATTTCACCCAAGAGATTTTCGATAGGTACTTTCACCCCTTCAAGAAATACTTGACGAGTCGAAGAACCTTTGATACCCAGTTTCTCTTCTTCTGCGCCCAATCGGAGATTCTCAGTGCCTGCTTCCACCAAGAAACCAGTGAAATGTTTGCCGTCAATTTTGGCAAAAACAGTGAACAAATCCGCAAAACCTGCATTGGTAATCCACATTTTTGACCTTCCAAGATGTAGTGCTTTCCATCTTCGGTCAAAGTCGCCTTGGTGCGAGCCGCCAAAGCATCCGACCCAGAACCAGGTTCGGTCAAGCAATAAGCCGCTTTGATTTCGCCACTTGCCAAACCAGGTAAGTATTTTTGTTTTTGGGCTTCGGTACCGAAATACAAGACAGGCAAAGTTCCAATACCCGTATGAGCAGATACTGCCACACTAAACGTATTAGCAGCTCCAAGAACATCGGTCAAAATCACCTCCGTATTCAATTCGGCTTCAATCCCACCATATTCTTCAGGAATTGCCGCACCCAAAATACCCAGTTCGCCCGCCTCTTCCAACAGTTGTGGTACTAAACCAGGAGTTTGTTTGTCGATTTTTGCATTGTTTGGAGTGATTCGCTTTTCTACGAACTCACGCGCCATATCTGCAAACATTTGTTGGTCTTCGCTGAAATCTTCTGGTGTAAAAACTTCGTGGGCAACCGATTCTTTGACCAAAAACTGTCCACCCTTCAATACTTGCTTGGTTTTTTGTAGCACTCC
>JBGCDY010000936.1:0-3082 GCA_045105835.1 Chitinophagales bacterium | reverse complement strand
GTGGACATGTCTGGAAACCAAAAATTATTGGTGGATTTGCACACACATTTGGGCGACAACATGAAATTCACCATCAATGTCGGCTTGACACACTGGACAAATGCCCAACCAAAAAAAGGAATCATCACCGAAAGAAGTGAGTTCTTCTTTGCGCCAGGTCACATCCAAAAACGACTCAAGGAATGGGGTTTTGCAGTCTTCAATCAAAAAAGCAATGTCTTTATTATGGAAACCATTGCCAAGACAAGTCAATGGCTGAAATTCAGAAAAATTGATGGTTTGGAGGGCATGGCTGAAATTCACCAAGCGGTTTGTAATGGTGAGATTCCTGCAAATGAGGGATTGATTGTGGAGTTGTAAAGCTTCATTTTAAATGCATAACTTTTCGTATAAAGGAGAAAGACAACGGTAGTTTTGATGTTCAAAAGAATGGCTTTTATTATGAAAATCAGTACTATTAAAATGTAAAACTACCGTTGTCTCACAAATAAAACATTGATGGTTAAAAAGACCCTTTTAATATTGGATTTGGATGGTGTACTGATTACCACACCTCCTTGGAAACCAGATAAAATCCATTCAGATGGCTATTCTGACTTCAATGTTGAATCTGTCAAAAACCTCAATGAACTACTTCAAGTTGCAAACTTTGAAATCTGGTTGAGTTCCACAAGAAGGACTGCAAAGTCATTGCAGGAATTCAACCAGATTTTTAAAAATCGAAATATCGAGGGTGAAATAGTGGGCTTTCTGCCTATCCATCAGAGTAGACTTTCGAGAAGAGAGGAAATTGAATATTTTATTGAGCAGAATCAATTACTTGATTATCTCATTATTGACGATGATAAGAGTCTGAATGTATTGAAGGATAAAAGTAAATTGGTGTTGACAGAGTTATTGAAGGGTTTTGATGGAGAGAAGCTTATTGACGCAAAAAGGAAACAAATCAGCAATTCTTTCGAGGATTGCTGATTTGTTATTTTACGGCTATCTGAGAACTAATTTTAGAACCTAAATCCTGAACATTACATTTGAAGGAATTAAGTTAAAGAGTATTAAGAAGGAAGCGGAGTAGGGTTTAGACTGAACTAGGTAGAAATTTCTTTGGTTGTAGAGGGAAAAAGGAGTAATCTCTTTTTTTAAAAACTTACGAAACCTTCAACAATTGCAGCAGAACATGAAATACATTGCCCTACTCCTAATATACCTAACTCCTTTTTTTAGTACAAATGCTCAAGTTATAGACACACTCATTGATGTCGGAAACCACCGATTGCACTTCAAAATAATGAAAGGAAAAGGGATTCCCATTCTTTTTGAAGCTGGAAATGGTGATGATGGCAGTGCATGGGAAAAATTACTACAACCTTTACACGATTCGACTGGAGCTACTTTGATTAGCTATGATAGAGCAGGATTGGGAAAAAGCGAAATAGATACGCTCCGTATTGGCTTCAAAAAGGAAGTAAAAAACTTGGAGTATGCGCTGAAACAATTGGGATATTCAGGCGAAAAATTTCTGGTAAGTCATTCTTTTGGAGGTTTTTATTCTACCCTGTATGCTCGCAGAAACAAAAAGAAGATAAAGGGAGCTGTTTTTATTGAAGTAGCCTTGCCTTGTTTTTTTACGCCACAGTGGTCTCATGATTTTGTAGAAAATATCAAGGAAAGGGATTTGAAGTTTATTAAACAACACAAAGTAGGACTCTATTATGTACTCGCAAATATGGAAAATATTTCAAAGTACATGAGCAATAAACTTTTGCCCCGCAAAATACCTGCAACCGTTATTGGCGCAGAAACAGCACCTTCAATGCTTCAACAAAAGCAAGATGAAATGGAAAAATGGAAGAAATGTCTTCAATCTTATGGAACGATGCCAAATCACACATACGTTTTGGCAGAGGGATGTGGACATAAAGTTTGGAAGGATAATCCTGAATTGGTCATCAATGAGATTGTAAAACTGTATAAAAAAGTAGATGTAGAGAAAAACGACAAATAAGCTTTTGACTAAGAAGGTAACTCACGAAAAGTACCACAAATAGCAGTGATTGTGTATTGTGAGGTAAAGGAAAACGAATTACTTTTACCAAAATCCACAAAATGAAAAAACTATCGTTTTTCGCTCTTTTGATACTACTTCCTTTCTGCTGCTCGGCTCAAAATTTGGTTCGCAATGGCTCCTTCGAGATGGACAGTTGCAGGATTTGGCTAACTCAAAATCTACACGGCTGGTTTAACTTGAATTCTGCGGACTATTTGCACATGAGTTGTCAAGGAGTTGCCAATTCAACTTTCAAAAAACCGCATGAAGGAAGGGGATGCATTGGTTTGTACAATGGAGGATTCAGCGTACAATTCAATGACACCGTTCCTACACATGAATACGTTGTTGGAGAACTCCTCGAACCCTTGATAGCTGGAGCGCAATACAATGTGAGTTTTTGGGTGAAACCGTCTTCGGTTTTTGATAAACCTCACCAAAATATGACCACAGATAACATCTCTCTTGCTTTCATTGAGGACACTTCCGAACTGCGAATCAACAGAATTCCTCCTTTTGACATCGTAATCAACTTAGAGCCAGATGTATCCAACCATACGGGAATTATATCAGACATCCACCAATACACAAAAGTGGAAGGATGTTATGTGGCAGATGGCACAGAGAAATTTGTCGTGCTTGGAAATTTTTCTCCTTTTGGGGAAACACTGACTGTTCCTCTTAGTCCCAACACCATTTACAAGTATTCCTATTTTTTGGTCGACAAAATTGAAGTAGTTCCATTCAGGGAAATTGCCATTCCCAACGATACTTTGATTTGTATGGAAGACGAAATCGTCGTGCATTTTGAAGCTTGGGAAGATTACCAGTTTTATGTGAATGAGGAAGAAGTACAAGATTCTATTCCATTGAACAGTTCAGGTTTTTATGAAATCAAGACCGTGTTGGGGGCTTGTGAATCGGAAGATTCGTTTCGTTTAGCAACCGAAGAATGTACCAATTGCAAATTCGTCATTCCAAATGCTTTTTCGCCTGATGACAATGGGGTAAATGACCGAATAAGCATGACTTCCA
>JBGCDY010000935.1:0-4419 GCA_045105835.1 Chitinophagales bacterium | reverse complement strand
AAAATACTCTATCCAAGCATATAGTTCTTTGACTAACAGGTGAACTTTAGTACTTGGATTCGCCTTTATTGGGGAATGCCCATTTTGTTTTATGAGTAATTTTTCAGCCCTTTCTATTGCCTTTGCTTCATTTCCCAGTTCTTGTATTTTCTCTAATATTTCTGATTTTCCATGCAAATACTCAAAGGTTTCATATCCTGAGTGTTTTTGAATATGCTTTTGAAGCAGTTGATAAACTTCCTGTCTTGGTAAAGGTTTCTCGCTATCTACGTCAATCAAATGCAGTAATAACCACACTTCAAAAACCTCATTGCTATAAGCTATTTCGAATTTTTCTTTCTTAGCAATATCAAAAGCCTTTTCAAATCGTTGGATTTTAGCTTCATTTTCGTCTGCATCGTCTTTATCAAATACAAGCCAAACCTTATCTACACTTCTGGGAATTGAGCTTATACTGGCTTCTTCTGATAGCTTTTCTCTCTCTTCAATAGCTCTTTCTGCAACCCCTTGTGGGTCACGTCCTGTACCTACTGCTTTTAAATAGAGCGTTTCGGGAGGTATCTTTTTCTGAAAAGACTCGAAATAAATACGTTCTGTTTTCTCATCTTCACAGATAATTAAGAAGAGGTATTCATACTTTTTAACTCTAATAGGTCGTTCAGTAATTTCCCGTTTAATTCGTTTTTTTTTTTGTTTTACCCCTCTTTGCCATCTGTCATACTTTTTGATATTTCCCAATGATTCAAAATAGGAATTGCTCCATAGCGCCCTTCTAAATATCTTTTTTCTTTGTTTGTTTCTGCCCTCTCTCTTTGATCAAGGTAAGTAAAGTCTGATAAAGAAAATACTTCTGTTGATTCCCAAACGTTTTTTTCTGAAAAATAAATTTGATCTCTTCGTAATTTAGAATAGGTTAGTAGGTTTGTATCATGGGTTGCAAAGATAAGCTGTGCATTGTTAGGATTCGTTTCAGAATTTAAAAAAGTGCCAATAATGTCTATGACTAGTATCGGATGTATTTTTGCTTCAATTTCATCAATTATCAGAACTCCCCCACTATTTAACGCCCATACTATGTGACCGCTTAAATGAAAAGCCTTTTGAGTCCCCTTTGACTCTCTCTTACCCATATTCCAGAAGCGTCTATCCCCACTAAACTGCCCTTTTAAATCATACATTTTATGAGCCGTCATAACCTCATAACTTTTTTTTCCTGATAACTCTTTTATCAATTCATTTTTAACTGTGGAAGTTAAATTAGATGGCAAATCAGAAACTTCAAAATCTTTAGTAGCAATATCTATATCTACAAAACCAATATCTAATCTTGCTAAATAAGATTTTATTTGGTTTCCATATGACTCCCAAATACTTATAGTACTAATCGCTTTTGTATTAAGCCCATCAATCATGTGAAAATACTTAAACCATTGAAAAATGGTTTTAGCCTCCTTGATATTCAACATATCACAAGTGGATAAGAATAAACTATTAGGTCGGGTAGCTTCAATTGCAGCATCTATTAATTTATTATTCCCTTTCAAACCCGTTGAAACTTCAATAATATCCTCCTCTCGAAAAAACAATTCAACTTCCCTGCTCATGTTCTTGCGGTACAACCATTCTGAAATTATTTTTTCTTCTGAAAATTCCATTCCATAACGGTATCTTATTTCATTCAAAATAAACGTTATTTCAAATTTAGTAGGCTTTTTATCCCAACCTTCTCTAAGCAAAAAAGGGTCATAAGGCAATAAAGTTGTAGAAGAGGAATGAGCAGAAAGGTTAATAATCCTATCCAATAAACTCATCGCAAGTAAAACATTACTTTTTCCACTTGCATTTGCACCATAAATTCCTACAACATTTAAGGCTTTGTATTTTCCTTTAGTCAATATATTCTCTGGATATTCACGTTGTTTTGGGGTAGGAACAAGACTAATGATTTGTTCTTCTCCAATTGAACGATAGTTCGACACTCTAAATTCAATCAACATATCTTTAAATGATTAGTTACTGCAAAATAACGCAAGTTCATTGACTTTTGCAATATTATTTTCCCAATTCCTTTCCTAATCTCCATATTAAACAGAAAGCTATATTGAGCGATTTTTCATAAAACACCTATTTTCAAACTAAAATCGTACATTTGCGAAAATTTATAAGCATGCTCTATTCAATGACAGGTTACGGCAAAGCCGTTGGTAATTTGCCCGATAAGATGTTAACAGTCGAAATTCGATCGCTAAACAGCAAGGGTTTTGATGTAAATATCCGCATGCCCCAACTCTATCGAAGCAAGGAGTTGAGTCTTCGTAAACGATTCTCCAAAGAATTGTGCAGAGGGAAAATTGATGTTTATTTCACCGCAGAAGATATGGCGGGTGTACAAAATTATACCATCAACAAACAAGTCATCAAATCTTACTTCAAGGAGTTATCAGATTTGAGCGATGAATTGAGTTTGCCAAAAGACGACTTAATGTCTGTCATCATGCGAATTCCCGATATTCTCACCTCCGCAAAAATTGATGTGAGCGATGACGAATGGGGGCTGGTGATGAAAATAATTGAAGAAGCATTGTCCAATTTTCTACAATTTAGAAAGTTGGAAGGGGACATGACTGAGGTGGATTTGGCACAACGGGTTAAAAATATTCAATTAAATCTCTCCGAAATAGAACAAATTGCCCCCGAAAGAATTGCTATTATTAAGAACCGTGTCCAAAATTCACTGAATGAAATTGCTGGTAGAGAAAAAGTAGATATGAATCGCTTTGAGCAGGAACTTATCTACTACCTCGAAAAATTGGATATTAATGAAGAAGTTGTGAGGTTGACAAGCCATTGCGCCTACTTTTTGAAAGAATTACAGCTTGAAAAGATGATGAAGGGCAAAAAGCTCGGATTCATCGCCCAAGAAATGGGAAGAGAAATCAATACCATCGGGTCTAAAGCAAACCATGCTAAAATTCAAGCCTTTGTGATTCAAATGAAAGACGATTTAGAAAAAATAAAAGAACAGCTTTTGAATGTAGTATAAGAGGGTAATTATTACTTGCGTTCGTTTGTAATGAGTGCTTAATATTTCCTATCGTTTCAAACGACAAAATAGCACACACGCATTGCAAATGCGCGCGAGTAGAAGCCATCAGACTCTTGATGTACTTACAATCAGATAGTTAAGCAAAGCTTTTTTAACTAAACACAACCATCGCCGTGAAAGGTAAACTTATTGTATTTACAGCTCCTTCTGGAGCAGGAAAAACTACGTTGGTCAAACACCTGTTAAAAACAATTGATAATCTCGCTTTTTCAGTTTCCGCCACCACACGGGCTTGTCGAGAGGGTGAAGTAGACGGAGAAGACTATTATTTTTTGACAAAAGAGGTCTTTGATGAAAAACTAAAGTGTGGAGAATTTTTGGAGTATCAAGAGGTCTATGATGGCAATTTCTATGGCACTTTGATTGAAGAAGTAAACCGACTCTTGAACATCGGCAAACATGTCATTTTTGATGTTGATGTCGAAGGTGCTTTGAACATCAAAAAACACTATGGTGATGAAGCACTGACCGTTTTTGTGCAAGCTCCTTCAATAGAAGTACTTCGAGAACGATTGATGCGCCGCAATTCGGAATCTCCAGAAACACTTGATGCAAGAGTGCAAAAAGCAAAAAAAGAAAATGCCTATGCTCCTTTGTTTGACCAAGTTGTCTTGAATGAGTTTTTGGATAGAGCAAAAGCCGATGCCTGTCAAGTTGTTAAAAAATTTTTGACCATTAAGGTCGTAAGTGCACCTTCAAATCAAAAATACGAGCTAAAAAAAATGCTGGTTTAGCCTTTGGTTAATACTCCAAATCAGCAAAACATCAAAGGTTCTACAAGTAAAAGCAAACAAATACGACAATTCTTGAAAGAATTTATTTAAGTTTTTCAGACTATGCATGCAGCTATCACACAAGGAATAAGAATTAGTGTGGAAGTATTCTACCATCCACCACAATCTCGCCCTGCTCATTCGCAGTATGTATTTGCGTATCGTATTACCATCGAAAACAAAAGTAAACATACCGTACAATTGCTCAGAAGGCATTGGTATATCTTTGATACTTGGCAGATGAATATTCGGGAAGTAGAAGGAGCTGGAGTCGTTGGGCAACAACCTATTTTAGAACCCAATGAACGACATCAGTACATGTCAGGATGCCACCTTCGCTCCGAAATGGGGTGGATGCACGGTACTTTTCTGATGCAACGGTTGAGCGATGAACAAAAGTTTCAAGCGGATATTCCTACCTTTAGAATGATTGTGCCTGCTAAGTTGAATTAGTGATTGGTAATTGGTAATTGGTGACTGGTGACTGGTGACTGGTGCCTGGTAATTAGTAACCAATCCACTTAATCACCAATCACAAGT
>JBGCDY010000934.1:0-4978 GCA_045105835.1 Chitinophagales bacterium | reverse complement strand
CTGGGAGCAATACTGTAGGCGGCTGGCACCATAGGGGTACACTTTTAAAACTAACGTCGTGTGCCACTGCATATTCAGCGTATAGAGGTGTTAAAAGTGTACCCCTATGGTAGAAGACGCTGATTGTCGTTGATGTTCAGTGAAGTATGTCGAACTTTACTGCTTACTACGGCGAAACACCGCAGCTTTTACATTGCTAACGAAATTATTTTGAGATTGAAAATCAATCTTATTATTCAAAGAACATTACAAATATACACTAAAAAAGTCAATTTCATTACTAAACTTGCTTAGGACTGGCAGCAATACTGTAGGCGGCTGGAGCACGGCTATGTAAAATTTTAGGCTGAATTTTGTGGGCTGCGTATTCTCAGCGAATAACAGCCTGAAATTTTACATAGCCGAAGTGGAAGCTGCTGGTTGTCGTTGGTGTTCGGTGACGTATGTCGAACTTTACCGATTGCCAAGGCGAATCACCTTGGTTTTTTTAATTGCTAATGAAATTATTTTGCGCTTAGAATTATTTCAGAATTAGATAAAGAGAAACAATATGTAAAATTCAAATTAAAAACTCAAATACAAATTCAAGCTCAAAACTTTTTAATTGAGTTTTGGTTTGAAGCATTTGTATTTTGGAAGTTTTCATAGACAGATAATTTGTATATTTCATTACTAAACTTTCTAAGGACTGACAGCAATACTGTAGGTAAGCTGATTGTCGTTGGTGTGTATTGAAGTATGTCGAACTTCAATACTTTCTGTGGCGAAACATCAAGGTTTTTTGATTGCTAATGAAATATTAATGTTGAAATAACAGAAAAATAGAGAATCTAAGCTTTATGGATAATTTAATTTTTTACTAAAATTAATAGTTTTTTTGTTGAAGCAAAAAAAGAAAGTGGAGAGAAGTATTTGTTGAACCATTTTTATTTGCTTTTTGTTGATTAATAGTTGTTTGTTTGTGTTTAGTGGTATCATTCACTGTTCATATAGTACAACCAAATAGAGGGGTGATTAGTTCCATTATTCCTATTTTTTTTAGTATTTTTTCATCTTTTTTTAGCGAGAGCTCATAAGTCTATGATTTTGTGGGAGAAGTTTTAAATAGGTGACGAAAAAGATTTTGAACGTATTATATCTTTGAGGGCTAATTCGAAACCCAAGACCCATTTTGATGACTTCTTTAAAATTCAATATTTCAATTACTGTTTAGTATGAACCGATATAGAAACTACTTCTATTTTATTTTGTGTTTGCTATTTGCTGATGCACTTCAAGCCAACGTTTCGGCGATGGGGGCAGATATTAGTTATAATTGTGTGGGAACTAATACAAGTGGAAACAATGAGTACGAATTTGTGGTGAATCTGTATTACCTCTGCAATAGTGAAGACCCTCCTTGTCCTGGTGCAGAACTCCAATTGTCGGTATCATCTGTTTCTTGTGGGGAGAACTTTACTTTCCAATTGCCTCGAATGAATTCAGAAGGAATTGAAGTGACACCACTTTGTGTAGCTTGGACGGATAGCAGCACTTGTAACAACAATCGCTTTCCTGGTATTCTTCAATATCAATACACAAATATCGAAAGTCCTTTTGGTGTCTTGACACTTCCTTGTGAAGCAAACGATTGGGTAATTGGGCTAAGTGATGTCTCCCGAAACGAGACAATAACCAACCTCGAAGACCCCAGTAATCAATCCCTTTATATTGAAGCGACTATCAATAATGACGGAGGACGCTGCAACAATTCCCCCGCCTTTGGACCCATATCGGTACCTTATCAAATTCCCACTTCTGCTCCTTTAGCCGTGCCTTATTACTGTATGGGTTTGGAGACGGTTTTTGACCAAGGAATCATAGAGTCTGATGGAGACGGATTGGCATTTCGTTTGGTACAGCCCATGGGAGCGGGAGGAATTCCGATTCCTTATGTAGAAGGATTGAGTCAAGGAAATCCTATGTCGAATACAGATTTTGATTTTGCATTGGGAACTGGCGAAATTGTATTTACTGCCAATGAACCTCAAAGCGCTGTCATTACTATGGTGATTGAAGAAAGAGATTTGTTGTCAGGTTTGAGTATCGGTTCGGTCATGCGGGATGTGCAGTTTATCATCATTGACTGCTCCAATCAGCAAGTGCAGGTGGAAGAAGATGTCGATAAAACGATTGAAGTTTGTCCAAACGAATTGGTTCGGATTGAAATAACCGTTACAGACCCAGATGCGGAAGATTTATTGGAAATAAGTACCGAAATGTTGGGACAACTCTGGGGCGCAACTTTGGTGAATACAACGGGGAATAGTCCACTGACTGCAATTTTTGAATGGGCTCCAACGGTGAATGATTTGGGTTTGCACAATTTGCTCTTCAATATCCGAGATGACGCTTGCCCTGCTTATTCACAATTGACACAGACCTATCAGGTGATTGTTACACAAAATATCTCCTTGCCCACCAAAGAATACACCTATTGTGCGACCGAACCGCTTGGAATGTTGGCAATTGATTTGGAGGGTTGTGGACCTTTTGAGTTTTTTCCCATGCCAAGTGAAGTCATTGAAGAAGATGGGCAAATTATAGGGATTGTACCCAATCTTGAAGCCGACACTTATGTCATCAGCAATGCGGAGGGGGATTTCGAAGAAATGTTCATTGAATACGTGAGTGATTTTGAAGTGAATTTTACGAGTGATGAAAGTGTACTCTGCAAAGGAGAATCCACCAATTTGACGGTCACTTCTACAAACGATGCACTTATTTGTGAAACCACCTTTTTTGAACAAGTGGAAGGAATGCCGCAGCAAATTTGTGAAATCTGTCCTGTTGTTTCTCCAGACGAAACAACTGTTTATACTGTTGAATTTACTTGCGAGAATGGTTGTGAAAAAAGGGAGGAGTTGTTGATTGAAATAGAGTCTGAACCTACTTTGAGCCTTGTGACGAGTAATCTTACACTGAGTTCAGGGGGGAGTTTGGTGACACTCACTGCAATGGGAGATTTTGCTTCTGTCGAATGGGAAACGGGAGAGACGAGCACTTCCATTGAAGTCTTGGTAGAAGCACTGACTTCAATAGAAGCAACGGCTTACAGCGAAAATGGATGTAGTACAACAGAATCTGTGACATTGATTTTCAATTGTGGTGATATTCACATGCCGACCGCTTTTTCTCCAAACGATGATTTGGTCAATGATGAGTTTGGCATAGCGATTCCTGTGGAGGAACTGGTGCGTTTTTCGATTTACAATAGGTGGGGAAAACCTGTATTTGAGACCAACGATCCTACCGAAACATGGGATGGAATGGTTGGCTTTGAGCCGCAACCTGTGGGAGTCTATGTGTATTATATTGAAGTGGCGTGTAGGGAAGAGGTAACTGTCAATCAAGGGTACGTTACTTTGATTCGGTAAAGTGTGCTTTTTTTAGTAAATTGTAAATGCCTGTTGAATTATTTCCGTACTTCAATAGGTACTTTTTACTTTACGAATCTTCAATGAGAGATTATGTCAAAGACTCATCTATCCGATATTCGCCGCTTCAATAAAATAGCTAACCAGATTTCTTTGGTAAAGTTCTTGATTTACACACTCTTTGGACTGATGTTGTTTGTACTTATAAGTTTTGATTGGCAAAACTATCAATTGTTTCCAATGGGGCAATGTGGAGGAGGAATTCGAACAAGTTATACAGTAGAAGCCTCGGAAGAACTCAAAACCCCAACTTATTTTAAAGGCGAAACGATATTCAAAGCAAATTGTACTGCCTGTCACAGAGTTCAAGGAAAATTAGTCGGACCTGCATTGGCGGGAATATCCGATAAATACGAAAAAGAATGGCTTTACAAATGGATTCGCAATTCGCAGGAAATGGTGAAAGAGGGAGATCCTAATGCTGTGAAAATCTTCAATGAGTACAATGGAAGTGTGATGACGGCTTTTCCAACTTTGTCTGATAGAGATATTGATGCAGTATTGGAGTATATTGAGGTGGAAGATACAGCTTTTGAGGCTCCTTTGCCTTAAAGAACCATAGATTCAAGTGACAAAAAAGGCGATATTACCCAAGAGCAATACCGCCAGCATTTATTAACCAACCGATCATGGTTATTATCTTGTATTATTTCGGCTTACATTTTTTCAATCACCATAGCAGAAGCACCACCGCCACCATTGCAGATACCTGCTGCGCCAATTTTACCTTCTTTGTGTGTGAGGACAGATACTAAGGTACATAAAATTCTTGCGCCAGAACAGCCAATTGGATGACCAATCGAGACTCCACCACCAAAAACATTCACAATGTCGTGTGACAAACCCATCTCTTTCATATTGGCAAGTGCTACGACAGAAAACGCTTCATTGATTTCGAAGTAATCCACATCTGCAATCTGCAAATTGGCTTTTGCAAGTGCCTTTGGAACTGCCTTTGAAGGAGTCGTGGTGAACCAAACAGGCTCTTGAGCAGCATCTGCATAACTCAATACTTTTGCCAAAGGCTTCAATCCCAATTCTTCCATTTTTTCCTTGCTCATCAAAACCAAAGCGGCTGCACCATCATTGATGTTGGAAGCATTGGCAGCAGTGACCGTACCTGTTTTATTGAAGGCAGGACGTAGGTTGGGAATTTTCTCAAATTTCACTTTTTTGAAGTCTTCGTCTTCCGACACCACAACAGGCGCACCTCTTCTTTGAGGAATCTCAACAGGGACGATTTCATCTGCAAAATGACCGTTTTCGGTAGCTGCAGCAGCCCTTTTGTAAGAAGCAATAGCATAGTTGTCTTGGTCTTCACGGCTGAATTTGTAGCCATCTGCACAAACATCGCCACAAACGCCCATCATAGAGCCATCATAAGGATCTTGTAAGCCATCTCTAACGATTCCATCAATCAACTCTTGGTTGCCGTACTTAGAGCCCCAACGAGCTTTGGTGACATAGTAAGGAGCTGTGGACATACTTTCCATACCTCCAGC
>JBGCDY010000933.1:0-4464 GCA_045105835.1 Chitinophagales bacterium | reverse complement strand
GGTTTAGTCGATGCGGATGGCAATATCGAAATGGCTTACCATCAAGTGAATCAAGCAGGAGAATTGATGACAGGTGTTTGTCATTCTACGCCTGAAATTTTGCCGAATGGTAAGATTCGATTGCATGAAAAATGGGTCTGGACTTCGGGGGACTGTTCTGAGGGGGAATCTATCGTGGAAGAAATATAATGGAGAATCAATGATACTGGAAGCTGCAATATTGAAGGTAAAAAATGGTTTGGAACAAGATTTCGAGCGAGATTTCGAACTTGCTGGTCAATACATTTCTGCCATTGAAGGATATTTGAGGCATAGCCTGCAAAGGTGTTTGGAGGAAAAGGGGAAATACCTTTTGTTGGTGGAATGGCAAACTTTGGAAGACCATACCGTGGGTTTTCGAGAGTCGGAGGAATACCAAGAATGGAAAAAACTGTTGCACCACTATTACCATCCTTTTCCTGTGGTAGAGCACTTTGAAAGTGTATTGCAGTCGGAAAAATAGATTTTTGAAGTAGCTACGAAAGGATTTATTCTTGCGTTTAGAATAGAGACCTTGTAGTTTTTTCTTTCCTCTACAGAAATCATCAAATGCTCTTCGACATGCAGACTTAGGCAATTTCAACTAATAAATCCGTCATTTATGCGTGTATCTTTTTTCATTATACTTCGTTAAAAAGCCTCGCCATAGCCTTGCTATGTCTATGTTTTTTGCCTCGTCTAATAAAAAAATATTTCCGCAAAATTGCCTATTTATTAATTTGAAAATGCCTTACCAAATCATACACACCCAAAAAACGGACTTGCCCTTTATCTATTCGATGTTTGAGGCAGCAATAGCGTATCAAAAACGCAATGGCTTTCCTGTTTGGCCTGATTATGACAAAGGCGTTTTGGATAGAGATATCGAACAAAAACTGCAATACAAGATTGTAATTGACGGGCAAATCGCCTGTATTTTCAGTACTTGTTTTTCGGATGAAATCGTATGGCGAGAGCGTGACCAAGAGGATGCGATTTACCTACATCGAATTGTGGTAAATCCAAAATTCAAGGGACAAAAACAGTTTGCCAAGGTTTTGGAATGGTCAAAAAATCACGCCAAAACAAAGAACTTACCTTTTCTCCGAATGGATACTTGGGCAGACAATCCGAGCATCATTGCTTATTATCAGAGCTTTGGTTTTGAAGTATATGGACATTTCCGCAATCCTGACACCGAAGAGTTACCGATTCAACAAAGAGGAAATCGGGTGGTTTTGTTGGAGTATGTGCTATAATTGAAGCGAAAATATTAATATTGCATTTTTAAGGAAAAATCAGAATCAAAGAGCAATGCGAAAATATTTAGCGGAATTTATTGGCACTTATGGATTGGTTTTTTGTGGCACAGGAGCCGTTATCGTCAATGATTTGACGGGTGGAACGGTGTCTCACGTCGGGGTTGCCATAACTTTTGGCTTGATTGTGATGGCGATGATTTATGCTTTTGGTGAGATTTCGGGCGCACACATCAACCCTGCCGTAACGATTGCCTTTTGGTTTGCAGGACGTTTTGAAAAAAAAGAACTTGTTCCTTATATTCTTGCTCAATTTTTAGGAGCGATTTTGGCGAGTGCCACTCTCCTACTGCTTTTCCCTACGCACGCCAATTTGGGGGCAACGCTTCCTTCCGACACCGTTTTTCAATCCTTCTTGTTGGAAGTCATTCTGACCTTCTTTTTGATGTTGGTCATCATCAATGTTTCGACAGGCTCAAAGGAAATTGGCGTAATGGCGGGTATTGCGATTGGAGCGACGGTTTTGTTGGAAGCCATGTTTGCGGGCCCTATTTGTGGGGCATCTATGAATCCTGCTCGATCTCTTGCTCCTGCCCTCATTTCGGGGCATTTGGAACATCTCTGGGTGTATTTGTTGGCACCTACTATTGGCGCATTGGTCGCTATTTTGGCTTGGCATGGATTGAAAGAAAGATAGTTTTCCCACCCAAAATGGATGGGTTTCTACTCAAATTCCCGCCTACTTCTTCCACTCCTTCTCGATTCCTTCCAAACGCTTGTAGAACTCTTTTCCAAACTTGCGAATCAAAGGCTCTTTTAGAAATTCATAGAGTTTTACCTTCAATTTTTCACCATGTTGACAAGCCGCATTGCAGATTTCCCATTTGCTGTAATTCACCGCCGTAAAGTCCTCATGTTGATTGACCCGAATCGGGTAAAGGTGACAAGAAACAGGTTTTACCCAATCTATATCTCCCGCTTCAAAGGCTTTCTGAATCCCACAAATCGCAATCCCCAGCTCATTTACAGTTAGGTAAGCACATGCGCTTCCTTTTTTCACCAGTGGCAATTCAAATTGACTGTCTTCATTCGTTTCGGTTTGGATATAACGCCCTTGTTCTTTGATGGCAGCCTTTCCCTCTTCGGTCAAATAAGGCTCAACATCGTCATAGATATCGTCTATAATTCCCAACTCCTCATCCTCCAATGGCGCACCACCTTCTCCCAATACACAACAGACTCCTTTGCAGGCATTCAGATTGCAAACGAAATGCTCCTCTACCAAATCATCACTCAAAATTTTGTCGTCAATCAATATCATAAGCCCAAAAAATGAAAATTAAAGTCAAAATGAAAATAAAATTGTCTGCAAAGTTATAACTTGCATTGGGTTAGGCAAACTAAAACATTAAATTAGTCACTCTTGAAATTCACCATGCTTCCTCACAAGCTTTTATTTGAATTTGCATTTGAGTTTTTAATTTGAATTTCTCTTATTCCTTGTTTCTCACCATAATTCATCATTTCTGATATGGCTTTCAAATCATTGGTTCGTTTTGGCGCAGGTATCGCATGGCAGGTCGTCAGTCGCATTATTTTCTTCACCTTTATTGGAGTGCTCATCAACTGGGTTCTATTTTTTATGTTGCCCGACATGTGCAATCTTTCAAGCGAAGATTTGGCTTGGGGAACCTATTTACAAGAACTTGCCAGTCAATGTACTGTGGGATTCATCGTGGGTTTGCTGTTTTTGATAGGCTTTCCAGCCGCTTACATTTTTTTGGGCTACAAATACAGCTTTCAAAATGCGATTCACTATGCCTATGTCAAAAACAAAAGCACCTTCTACGATTACATTTCCGACAAAATGTTGTCTTTTGTAGCAGACAAACAATCGGGTAGCACCAGTGCGCTGCAATTGGCAGGCAATTTTTTGGAGAAGCTGGACAATGTGCCTTGGGTCATGCGGGTGGTCATCAACTTTCTAAAAGACAAAATCCCCTTTGTGGAAGTCCTCGAAAAAATGAACGTGGACATGGACATCACTCCCGAAAACTCAACAGAAGTCGCCAACCGCCTCGCCCAAGATGCTGACGAGTACATCGAAGATGAACTCCTAAAACCCGACATGACCCTTGTGTGGCTCTTGATGGGCATCAATGCGGCTATATTCGCTTTGGTGAAATGGATGGCATAAACAAACTTCCAAAATGAGGCTTTGGTAGTCTACCTCTTTGAGGATTAGGCAGCTATTTTACTAATGATTTTTTTGTAAAATCAGACTACCAAAGTCTTTGCATTTTCTATAATAACTTCACACATCCTTCAATTTTGACAAATTCCATAGACCAAATCCATCTCAATTTCTCTCCCGAAGGCTTATTCCTACTCAATATCTGTTTGGGATTCATCATGTTTGGAGTCGCCTTGACCTTGAAAGTAGAACATTTCCGAACCCTCTTCAAACACCCCAAAGCACTGCTAACGGGCTTGACCTCCCAATTAATCATCCTTCCTTTTCTGACCTATCTCTTGATTCTTTTATTGAAGCCTCAAGCCAGTATTGCCTTGGGAATGATTATGGTAGCCGCCTGTCCTGGCGGCAATATCTCTAATTTTATCGCCTTGCTCGCCAAAGGAAATGTGGCATTATCGGTGGGAATGACCGCATTTGTGACCATTTTAGCCACCTTCATCACTCCCTTCAATTTTGCCTTTTGGGGCAATATGATTCCCGAAACGGCAGAATTATTGACGGTCATTCACCTAAGTTTTGGTGAAATGCTCCGAACCGTCTTGATGCTTTTGGGTTTCCCCTTGATTGTCGGAATGTGTTTTGCCCATTATTTCCCTCAAATCACTTCAAAAATCAGCACTCCAATTCGGATTCTTTCCATCTTGTTTTTTGCTGCTTTTGTAGTAGTTGCCTTTGCCACCAATATTGAGTTTTTCTTGGAGTACATTCACCTTATTGCAGGTTTTGTGTTGATTCACAATGCAATTGCATTGTTGAGTGGCTATGGACTCGCAAAGGCAATGAGGCTTTCGCATCACGATGCCAAAACCATTTCCATCGAAACGGGCATTCAAAACTCAGGCTTGGGTTTGGTACTGATTTTCAACTTTTTTGGTGGTCTGGGAGGCATGGCGATTGTGGCAGCATGGTGGGGAATTTGGCACATGGTGG
>JBGCDY010000932.1:0-6845 GCA_045105835.1 Chitinophagales bacterium | reverse complement strand
TTGTAGAATCTGGAATCAGGAGAATTATTAACCTTAGATTTAAAGCTCCTTCTGCTTTTTGGTATCCTGAGAATTTAGAAAAACTTATTCTGATGAGGTGCATTGCTCTATCAGGCAGAAGGCAAATTATGTTGAACAATTTAACACATACAAGATAGGGGGACAAATCCATATTGCTCCCATTTGAATTCTTATTTTAATTTTCATTCAGGAGTTTACTCTTGTTCCTCTTCCCATTCTTCAAAATGCAACTGCTTCGCAGTCATTTGTCCATTCTCATAAGTGTATTCCTTACCCAAACGTCCATCTTCCGTCCAAACAAATATTTTGCCATGAAGTTGGTCATTTGCAAATTCTCTATGTGTCCATTTGTTGCCATCCTCATACCACGAAAGCCAGTTTCCATGTTTCTTGCCATTCACATAAGGTTGCTCATATTTCAACTGACCATTGGGATACCAAGTCTGAAAAGTACCATGATTTTGTCCATTGAGGATGTTCCCCGCAGTCATTTTTGTGCCATCCGAAAAATAAGTTATCCATTCGCCTGCCTCTTCGCCATTCACATAGTTTTTCTCTGTAAACTTGTTGCCATTGGCGTGGTGAGAAAGAACCTTTCCCGTATAAATTTTCCCATTGAGATAAGCTAGACCATTTCCTTTTGCATCCTTTTTCAATTCAATTTCCTTTGCATCTACTTCATTTTTAGTTGTACTGGAAGTGTTGCAAGCGGTTAGCAAGCAGAGGAATAGTGCTGTAAAACCCAAAAACCTTGTTATCATAGTCCTAATGTCTTTTTATTAGCTGAAATTGCCTTAGTAATGGTAAAAAATAACCTGAACGATTTTTTAGCTAACATACCCCACCCCCTTTCAAAAGGGGAATTAAGGTGTTCATTTATTTCTTATTACTTACTTGTTTTTTTGAATCCAGTTTTGAAGCTGCCAAGCATCCCACTCTTGGGGTAACACCAACAATGGAATTAATAAAATGGCTCGAAAAATCACATGCTGCAAATCCCAAATAGGCATCATGAAACCATGCCCAAAGGAGACAATGAGTAGAACACTTCCGAGAACATACAAGGCAAAATTGCGAAATAAACCGATAATTAGCAAGCCTCCTGCAATCAATTCGGCATAAGAAGTGTAGTAGGCAGTGAATTGAAGTAGCCAAACAGGTAGGGAGGTTTCGTATTCGGTGAAAAAGGAACTGTAAAGGTCAGAGACACCTATGGAAAAGATTTTTCCATAGCCTTGCATCAGGAAGATGATGCCCAAAAGCAGGCGAATGAATAGGAGTCCAGCATTGCGGTTGTATTGGTTGTTTGACATGAGTGATTGTTTTGAAATTTCGATGAAGAACCGAATATACGAAAAATGCTCAATAAGGGTTTCGAAACCCTTATTGAGCATTTTTCATTTTGTTCTTTGAGTTAAGTTAAAATGAGTGTGTCTGTAAATACCAATGATATGTAAGTGAGGCGTTTGAAGTCTGTATTCTTGTTTCCCACTTCTGTCTTCTCACTCTTAATGAACCACCACTTTTGAAGCCCAAACTTGTTCATTTTGTTCTACTTGGAGAAAATACATGCCTGTAGGAAAAGCAGTGAGGTCAATAGGAAGAAGTGCCTCTTTGCCTTCATAGCGATAGATTTCTTTGCCATAAATATCTGCAATGTGAAGTTGGTAATCTTTGGTAGGAGTAGCTCCAAAAGCATCCCATGAGAAGGTGAAAATACCATTATTAGGATTTGGAAAGAGGTCGAAATTGGGAGTACTGATTTCTTCAATATTGGTATCGAGTGCATTTTTCAACTCAATAATTCTGTCATCTCCTGCAAGGGGAGTTCCACGCCCATCTCGATTGGTAACCGCCAAAAAGATGCGCCCATCAGGAGAAACACATACATCTCGCAAACGTCCAAAATCTCTGTCCAAGAAAATTTCTTCACTCACAATCTCATCACCCGCTTCATTCATCTGCAATACTCGAAAATCCTTCTGCTTCAAAGTGGTCAACAAAATACTGTTTTGCCATTCGGGAATCGCTTCATGGTTGTAATAGTCAATTCCTGCTACTGCCAAAGTTGGAGTCCAAGACTTCAAAGGTTCAGTAACTGGATTTTCATCACAAAAAGCCTGTTCGGTAAAGCTATTGCAAAAACCTTGAACATTGGGCCAACCATAGTTTTTACCCATTTGGATGATGTTCAATTCATCGTCATTGTTAGGACCATGTTCGGAACTGTATAGAATGCCATTGTCCGCCAAAATCAAACCTTGGGCATTGCGGTGACCATAGGAATAAATCAAATTGTTGAAAGGATTGTCGGTCGGAATACTGCCATCCAAATTCATTCGTAAGAATTTGCCTGTAAGACTTGTAGTATTTTGTGAAGTGCTGGGTTGGAGGGCATCACCTGTCGACATTAGAAGGGTTTGGTCGGGAAGAATGAGGAGGCGAGAGCCATTGTGGTTGTCATTGCCTTGGATTCCTTCAATCAGTACCAAAGGCTCTTGTAATTCTTGTGTGGATTCATCGTAGACATATCGCACACAACGTTCATTGATGCTGTTGCCATTGAGGTAGGTGTAAACCAAAAATACATGAGGAGTTTCTTCAAAATTGGGATGCAAAACCATTCCCAAAAGTCCCGATTCACTCTCTTCATAGCAGTCTTCAATGTCTATCAATTGGTGAATTTCACCATTGTCAGGATTCACCCGTTTGACATTGCCGCTTCTTTCGGTCAGCCAAATCCAGTCATCGACTCCCCAAAGAATTTCCCACGGAACCAATAAATCTTCGGCTATCGTTCGGACTTCAATAGTCGTGGTTTCAAGCTCAATGGTTTCTTGTGCTTTTGTCCATTGACAGAACATCAAAAGGGTACAAAAAAATAAAAACGAATTTTTACTGGCGTTCATGTTTTTTCAATAAATGATAGAATCAATATCCATCTGGAAAAATGAAAATGAGAATAAAAATTAAAAGCCACTTCAATACCAGTTTTGTATGAAATGATGCTTGGAAACTCATTTTGAAGCTTTCCTTTGCGAAATCAAATCTCGGAATCTCCTTTGAAGAGAATAAAATTTCCTATTTCTTTTCAACAGAACTTGCTTATCATTTGTTCAAGGAATTCAAATAGAGCTATCATACACTTCAATTTATTTCTTATGTTCGTGTAGAATTTGACTACAAACGTGAAATAGTAGCGAAATGAAAACCGCAAAATTTCATAATGAATAAACAAACAACAATTAACAAATAAATGAAAATCGCAATTATTGGATACGGTAAGATGGGAAAGACCATCGAACAACTATTAGACTCTAAACATGAGATAGTGCTTAAAATCAATAGCAAAAATATTGCAGAAATGACCATCGAAAACCTGCAAAAAGCGGATGTTGCTATTGAATTCAGCACACCCGATGTTGCCTTCAACAACATATTGACTTGTTTCGAAGCCAATGTTCCGCTCGTCGTAGGCACAACGGCCTGGATGAACAGATTGGAGGAAATTGCTCAAATTTGTGAGGAACAAAATCAAAGTTTATTTTATGCTTCCAATTTCAGCATTGGAGTAAATTTGTTTTTCGAGATGAATCGAAAGTTGGCAAAAATGATGGCGGATTACCCCCAATACCACCTACAAATCGACGAAATCCACCACACTGAAAAATTGGATGCACCTAGTGGCACTGCCATTACGCTTGCAGAAGGAATCATGGAAGTAGACGATTCTAAAAAACGGTGGGTAAATAAATCCATTGAAGAAGAAGGGACGATTGACATTGTTTCACATAGAAAGGAAGATGTGAAAGGTACACATGTCATCACCTATTCTTCTGACATTGATACCATTGAAATCAAACATACAGCGCATACCCGTGCGGGTTTTGCCTTAGGAGCGATTCAAGCTGCTGAATGGTTGGTGGGAAAGAAGGGGATGTTTACGATGAGGGATATGTTGAAGTGAGTTGTAGATTAGGAGGGATTATTTATCGTCATAATGTCCACGACATTGGATGATAATGATGTAATCATCAGTGATTCGATAAACAATTCTATGTTCTTGGTTGATTCTTCTTGACCAATATCCTACTAAGTCATACTTTAATGCCTCTGGTCTGCCTATTCCTCTAAAGGGAGTTTTTAGAATACTTTCGATTAATCGAAATATTTTGGCTAGCATTTTGGAGTCGTTGTATGCCCAAAAAATTAAATCTTCCGTAGCTCTTTCGTGCATTTGTAATTGATGCATAGCCTATTTTAGACTTTTCTTCAAATCATTGATAGATGCAAAAGTAGTTAAGTTTTTACCCTTTTTTACATCGTTTACCGCTTCTAATAATCGCTTTCTATTTTTTGTATTCTTGAGCAGAAAAGCAGTTTCATCCTCTTCTTTTTCAATAGATATTTTAAAATGCCCTTTTTCTGCACCAATGAATATTTTAATTTTTTCCCAAAGATGTTCGTCAATTTCGTGGCTTTCTAAAGTTATATCTAATCGCATGGCTGTGTTTTTTATTGAGAACAGACACATTTAATAAATAGTTTCATGGTAATGTTACTTTTTTTACCATGAAACTATTGTTCTTACATTTCTAACTCTCCGCCTTCATTTGCGGAAAGAACAACACATCTTGGATAGAGTTTTGGTTCAACATTGCCATTGCAAGGCGGTCAATACCGATACCAATACCAGCAGTAGGAGGCATACCGTATTCCAAAGCACGCAAGAAATCTTCATCCAAAACCATGGCTTCATCGTCACCACGTTTGCCGAGTTCCAACTGTTCTTCAAAACGTTCTCTTTGGTCAATAGGATTGTTCAACTCAGAGAAAGCGTTGCAGAATTCTTTGCCATTGAAGATACCTTCAAAACGTTCTACCAAACCCTCTTCGGTGCGGTGTTTTTTGGCAAGCGGAGACATTTCGACAGGGTAGTTGGTAATGAACGTCGGCTGAATCAATTGTGCCTCACATTTTTCACCAAAAATCTCGTCAATGATTTTGCCTTTGCCCAATTTTGCATCAATGTGGATGTCCAGTTTTTTGGCAGTTGCACGAAGCGCATCCTCATCCATTGCAGAGATGTCAATGCCTGTGAAATGTTCGATGGCTTCAAACATTGTATAGCGTTTCCAAGGGCGTTTGAAGTCAATGACATTTTCACCCAACTGAAATTTTGTCGTGCCATTCATGTCCATAGCCACTTTTTCGAGCATTTCTTCAGTGAAGTCCATCATCCATTCATAATCCTTGTAGGCTACATATAGCTCAACTTGGGTAAATTCTGGGTTGTGGAAACGGCTCATTCCTTCGTTTCGGAAATCTTTGGAAAACTCAAAAACACCGTCAAAACCACCTACTATCAAACGCTTCAAGTACAGCTCATTAGCTATACGAAGGTAAAGTGGCATGTCCAGTGTGTTGTGATGGGTTTTGAAGGGGCGAGCAGCAGCACCTCCATACAAAGGCTGCAAAATTGGAGTTTCTACTTCGAGGTATCCACGCTCTGCCATGAAGTTTCGCATGGAATTCACCATTTTTGTGCGCTTGATAAAGACCTCTCTGATATGTGGATTCACCACCAAATCAGCATATCGCTGACGGTAACGAAATTCAGGGTCGGTGACTTCATTGTAGCGTTCACCATCTTTTTCTTTTACAATCGGCAAAGGTTTGAGCGACTTACTGAGCAGTTTCAATTCGCTGACACGGATACTTGTATGACCTGTTTTGGTTTTGAAAACATGACCTTTCACTCCAATAAAATCACCAATGTCAAGCAATTTTTTGAAGACTTTATTGTATAAATTTTTATCCTCACCAGGGCAAATTTCATCCCTGCTGATATAGACTTGGATTTTTTCAGAAGAATCCTGAATCACTGCAAAGGAAGCCTTGCCCATGATTCGTTTTCCCATCAATCGTCCTGCCAAACTTACTTCTTGAAAGTTCTTTTTTTCATCATCGTATTGTGTCAATATATCGGATGCCTTCGCATTGATTTCAAATGTTTCTGGCGGATAGGGATTGATTCCCAAGTCGATAATCGCCTGCAATGCATCTCTTCTAACTTGTTCCTGTTCGCTCAATATTCTTGCCATGATATGTGCTGTATCGTTATTAGTTCATGTATGAGGTTTAACAAATTCAAATTAAAAACTCAAATGCAAAACTTGTCCCGTATTTTAATCGGGATTCAAATAAATACTTTTAAATAACAAGGAAAAAATAAATGGACACCTTAATTCCCCCTTTGAAGGGGGCAAGGGGGATGTTAACCGAGAAATGCTCATTTGTTTTTGCCGTTACTAAAACAAGTAAATTGGATTTTACGAATGACTAGTTTAATATTTTGGTTTGCCTTATAGAAACCTCAAATTTTTAGGTAATCTGTTTGATAGTTTAACAATTCATAAAGGTAAGTAAAGTTCTAGAAATAGTAGATATTTTTGTGGGCTAATGCCAATCCTTCAATTTGTAGCGACCTATGTTAATAAAAATCTACATCTTTGTCAAAGCCATGTGTCATCAAGTAATCCATGCACTCTGCAATGGTACTGCCTTCATATAGAAGACGATATAAAGCTTCTGTGATGGGCAATTCGAGTTGGTAATACATCGCAATGCCTTTTGCAATCCGCACCGTTTTGATGCCTTCAACGACTTGATTCATGTCTTTGATAATCGCCTGTAATTCTTCCCCCTGTGCCAAGCGGTAACCCACCGTATGGTTTCGACTGAGCTGACTCGAACAAGTAGCCACTAAATCACCCACACCTGCTACTCCCAAAAACGAACTTGTATCCGCGCCCAAAGCTTGA
>JBGCDY010000931.1:0-5995 GCA_045105835.1 Chitinophagales bacterium | reverse complement strand
ATATCATCTATGGTGATGACAACACCACCATATCCGCCTTTGATGTGAGCAGTTTGTTCTTGAGAAAGAACTTTAAAATCTACGAAATTACTGATTGTTTTTTGTAACATAACTCAATGTTTTAAAAATGAAAAAATAGGGTTAATACCAAAAATTAGGAAGGCCAAACAACAAAGACTATAGCACCGCCGCCATTTCCGCCTTTCAAATCTTTAAGTTGTGTGTTTGAAACTTGAGACTTCTCGAAATTTTTAATTGACTTCTTCATAAGAATGATTTTTTTTAAAGTTTGAGTGGTCAATAGATACAAGATGTCTATTGTACCACATGAAAAAATGTTGTCTAATAAATTACAAATAGCTTAGGTCGGCCAAATGGTAAAGTCGTGTACATAACCACCAGCACCACCGCCATAGGTAGTATTTCCGCCTTTCAAATCTTTGAGTTGTGTGTTTGAAATTTGGGTACTCTTGAAATCTTTCATTGACTTCTTCATAATCTTGAAAATTTAATAATACATTAACAATAAGTGAAAAGGGAGAATTTAGAATCAAACCGTCAAACGGTATAGAATAATAATTGCTACTCCAATACCCACAATTTCTTGCTCACCAATACACCATCATAATCCATCCTCAAAAAATACATTCCTGACTGTAAATCAGAAAGTTCTAATTGAAGCACCTCGCTATTGTTGGTGGAATTTGGATACAATACGTTCTGCAATTTCCCAACTGAATTGAATACTTCAATTGTTTGCAGTTTTTCATATTCAGGCACACGTAAGAATACGTGAGAAGTGGCAGGATTGGGAAATACTTCAATGGAAGCCGTTACTATTTCACTCTGAATATCGGTCACGATTACCGTATCGGCTGTCGGAAAAACGGGAACATCGGTTTCGTCCGCACTGATAGCCCGAACATTACTGACCGTCACGACCAAATCTTGTTGGATTTTTTTCTTCCCTGCAATGTTGTCAATGATACCCGTCAAAGTGCCAATCGTGCCATAGCCTGTTTGATTCACTTGATCAAGGCGAGTGATCGCCACATCAATCACTCCTTCCTCTCCAAAAGACTTCGACAAAGTGACCAGATTTTCGCCCTCTGTACCCAACCAGCAATCTTCAAAACTCACTGCTACACTTTGGGCATCCACCAATTCACTATCAAAATTCACCGTAAAAGCAATGCCATGAACATCTGTAACAGGAATGTCCATTGTTCCCAAAATAATCGGTGCGGTTAGCTTATCCCCATTGTTGAGCGTTTCTTCGGGAAGTTCCACATACAAAGGCGCATCGTCAGGGCTTCCACTTTTACCCCCACTTTTTGCATGGGTTTTGCCATAGTTTTGGATGATTCCTTCGAGGTCGTCCAAAAGAATTTCCCCATCACCATTGCAGTCTATGTGTTTGTAGTTTACTCCACTTGCCAAGTTATTTCCTATCCAATCATCTGCAGCTTGACCAACCCAATCTAAAGTAGGATTGATTCGAGGGCTTCCCTCGTTTATATAAGCTATCCCAATCGGGAGCAAATCAAAGTTATTGGCAACTCCATCACTGTTCGTATCACCTGGCCAAACAGCATCCTCTATCTCCATTGCAGTATAGCAAAGGTTATCAATCAAGATAGGTTCACCACCAATGATAAGCTTTTCGACTGCTCCTGTAATGCTTACCGTGGCTGTATCTATCACAATCAGAAAGCCATCGGGTATATCCCCCACGATTTCGGAATTCACTACTTCAATAGTTGGGAGATTATTGATAGTCAGGTTGAATGTTCCATTGTTTTCGTACTCAAAACTCACACTTGTCACTGTTTTGCCAATCGCTCCAAAGTCAAAACCTACTCCCCCATCTTCCACAAATACATGACCACTTCCATCGTCTGATACATTGAAGTGCACAGCTCCGACAGACTCCTCCCCTCCTACTTGATTTCCTTCCAAAGAAATCGGCAAGCCTTCATAATTGTAAATCATTTCGCCCGTATAAGCATCCGTAACAAAGCTTCGAGAACCAAATCGGGTAAAAAACAAGTCGTCGAAATCAAAACAAGCATTGTCGGGTAAGATGTAAGGGGCAGTTTCAAAGCATACATCGTCTATCCACATCGAAGTTGAGCCAATGGTCATACGCCTTATATTTCCCTCCAAACTAAGCTCTCCCATCAAAGTAGTTGCATCATACGTGACAGTCAGACTAACACCATCTGCTATCTCTGTGGGCATATCTGAAAAATATCCTTCATGCCAAGTTTCATTGTTTATCTGCAATATTCCAGCATTCCCAATATAAGAGAGATTAACAGACACCACTTGCTCCGTATGCCCTCCAAAATCAAACTCAACAGCTGCCGTATCAATAGACATAAATTGTTTTATACCAAAGTCTGGATTACCAAACTCCAAAGAACCAAATTCAGGACCCCCAGAATACACCTCTACTCCACCTATCACAAATGGAGGATTATAAAAATTACCGTTTTGAAGGTAAACAGCTACTCCATCCTCTGCAAATAAAAAATCTCCTTCCTTAAAATCATTTTTTGTCTCATAACTCCCTTCAACAACTCCTTCAAAAAACAAACAATTGTCTTGCTCTTCTTGCACAGGAATACCCGTCTCATAGCAAAAAAGGCTCAGGTGTGTATTGTGAGCACCAATCACCAATTCTTCAATTTCGCCCGTCAGTGTCACGATTTGTGGAGAAGTACCCGTCACGCTTAGGCTTACATTAGGCGCAATACTGGTCAAATCCCAAATATTTTGAGCAATCACCAAATCCTCGCCGTTCACTCGGATATTGATGGGTTGCCAATAGTCGGTAGGATTCAAAAAAGGCTTTTCTACTGCAAACTGCACCTTCTGAACAGGGTCAGGCAATGAACTAAAATCAAATCGCAAACTCCCATGCATTTTCACATTTTTGCCCGTAGAAAAAGGGTTTCCAAAAATATCATTGTCCAAAACGCTTATCCCCAACCACCAAGAACTACTATAAAACAAATCATAAACAGGTTCTTGGTACACCAAAACACCATCTCCAATCGACAGCAGTGCTTCGTTTTCATCAAAATTACCTCCCAAACTTAGGATATCCATTGAGTCAAACATATTGCAGTAATTCGCTCCTCCTTGATTGATTCCCAAGCAGTCATAACTCAGCGCAAAAACCTCTACAATTCCTTCACAAACAAACAATTCCACCTTTGTGGCTTGCTGCAAAACAGCTGCATCCTGAAAAATAAAGTATCCAAAAGAATTGGGTAAAACCGTTTCCAATAGGATGTTTCCGTTGAAGAGACTAAGGGAGGCATTCCCCTCTTCAATGGGTGCTGAAAATCCTACATGCAGCTTATACATATTGACCAAAGAACCGATTTCAAGCTCCAAAACACTGTTTTCCAAAGCCAAACCATTTTCATCTTTGGTATGCGTACAATCAGCTTCGCTACTACTGCAAGTATATTGAGTGTCATCTACTGCAATGATTTGCAAATCAATGGGTTCATTGTCTTCCGTCCAAACCGTTCCACAGCCATCAGGCACCACACTTTCATCAGTAAAATCTATCCAAACCGAACATTGGGCTTGTAGGTGTAGGGCGTGAACCAACACCAAAAAAAAGGTAAAACAAAGCAGGCGTGCATATTGAAATTGGAAAATCGTTTTCATAAGATGGTATATTTTAAGTTTTTTGAATTATTTTTTGATTGCATGACAATTTTTGTGGAACAAAAAAACTTCAAGTTCCAATACCACAAAGATGCCTCAAACCTCTCTCCCACCAAAAGACTTTTACACTAAAAAATTGGATAAATAAATATATTTTACCTCAAAAAATACAAATCTAAATTCTATAATTCAATCAATTACACTATTTTTACTTCAATAAAAAATTGGAAAAAACTCACTTCAATTCTTACTTTTGTAGATGCAAAACACCAAATTACTGCAATTGCTGCGCACATTTGACCAATCTACCATCAGTCGTTGGCAACAATTCGCCCATTCTCCCTACCACAACAAACACCGTGATGTAAGGACTTTATGCAATTACTTGCACAAAATCTATCCAAAATTGGAGGGGAAGAAAATAGAACGTAAGCAGCTTTTTTTGAGGGTTTGGGGCAGGATTCCCTTCCTTCAAAAAAAACTCAATGTCTTGTTTACCTACACCCTCAGCATGACCGAGGATTTTTTGGTACACGAACGTTTCCGCCAAGAAACCGATGCCCAACACATCTATCTCCTCGAACAACTCCGCCAACGCCAACAGCAACAACGCTACGAACACCACCTCCAAAAAATCGAAAAACACTGGCACACCATTCCCGTCCGCAACCGAGACTACTACCATTTTCAGTTTCGTTTGGCGGTCGAAAAGGACAGTTATTACAACCAACTTTCGCAACACAGTGACCAAAGTATCCAGCACAAACAAGACAGTTTGGATAGCTTTTACCTCTCCGAAAAACTGCGAGATGCTTGTGAAATGAGTCTCAGAAATCAACTCTTGCAGGTGGAATATTCGGTGCATTTATTGGAGGCTATCTTGCAGGAGATTCGCCAATATCCAGAAAGATACCAAGCCATTCCGTCCATTATGGTCTATTTTCAGATTTACCAGATGATTGACCAACAGGATTCGACTTACTATTTTGAACTCATCCAAGTCCTTCGAAACCATGCGACTGCTTTTCCGAAAGAGGAACTGCGAAGCATTTATGCCTATGCCCAAAACCACTGCATTGGTCAAATCAATAAGGGCAAAGGGGCTTTTTTGGGAGAACTGTTTGAACTCTACAAGACGCAATTACAGAGTGATTTGCTGCTCGAAAAGGGCTACTTGTCGGAGTGGCACTACAAAAACATCGTGACGGTTGGGCTACGTTTGAAAGCCTTTGAGTGGGTCGCAGCTTTTATTGAAGGCTATCGGGAAAAACTGCCTCTGCAAGCGCGTGACAATGCCCATCGCTTCAACAAAGCAGCCTACTTCTATTCCATTGAAGAATATGGTGATGTACTGCAATTGCTGCTGACTGTTGAGTATTCCGACATTCGCTACAGCTTGGATGCCAAGTCTTTATTGCTCAAATCCTATTATGATTTGGAGGAAAACGAAACCTTGTTTGCGCTTTGTGATGCTTTTCGGCAATATTTGAAACGCAACAAGGAAATTTCGGATTTTCGGAAAGAAGGGTATTATAACCTATTGAAATTCACTCAAAAAGCAGCACGCATTCGGGAGAGTATTGGCTTTGAAGCCTTTGAAAAATTGCAGAAAGAGGTTGATAAATTGCAGGCAGAAATTGAAGCGATGGAGACAATTTTTAATGTAAATTGGTTGAAAGGGAAGGTGGAGATATTGAAGAATGATTTTGTAAAATAAAAAGCAATAATGAGAAAATTACTCGGAACAATAATATCGGTTTTGTTAACCTTTCAGATGGTTGGCTGTAGTGAAGAAAAACTAATTTACGAAGAATTGAAAAATAGGGCGTTTGTTTCTGAACAAGCTCTATTTATAGAAAATTCGACATACCCAGAAATTATATTATTCACAGAAACTACTCATTGTCAATCTTGTGTAAGAAAAAATGATATGTCATTTGCTGTATTTTCTCCTGAAAAATACATCGGCTATTCCAAACTTTATAAGTTGAAGGGAAATAAATATTTTGAAACGAATACCATTTTTTTAGAAGAAGATAAAAACCTTTTTTTACCCCCAAAAAAACAATTAAACTCAATTGAGGTTGTTGATAGAACCCTGTTCGTAAGTCCAAATGAATACACTACACTTCAATACTTTGAAGTAGACTCTATCAAACAGCAAAAATGGAACAAAGACAATGTTTATGACCAAAAATTTCTCATCACAGGAAATTTCCTGAAAAACAAAACTGATGATAGTCTAACAATTATTTTCAGTCAAAGTACAAATTCTGATGATGAATTTACACTTTCAAACAGTGAGGGG
>JBGCDY010000930.1:0-5214 GCA_045105835.1 Chitinophagales bacterium | reverse complement strand
TCGATTCGGAGCATCAACTCCAATATGCTGACATTCAATTGAAGGTTTACAGCCAAGGTTTTGTAAAGGTCGGTAACCAAAATCATTGCCAAGTTTCCGAGTGCTTTGTCCACTTTCTTTGCACAATAATAGCTTGCTGCCAAATTGAGGTAAATAAATACATCGTAAAAAATATTTCCCTTCAATTTGGGATTCTTTTCAATTTTCTCCAATAAATCAATAACATATTGATTGCGCCCCAAAAAGGAATAATTGATAATCAGGCTTTGGTGATAGAGCCAAATATACTTGTCATAGTATGCCCGATTGTGTTGTAGAGCGACCTTGTGAAGTTGTTCTGCATATTCAAGAGAGAGAGCAAATTTTTTGTTTTTGGTCAATACATTGACGATCCAACTCAGCATCAAAATTTTTTGGGCTGGATTGGCAAACAGCTTTTTTTCTTCAAAATCTTGAAGGCTTTGGATAAGGTATTGTTCCAGTGCCACAAAATCTCGTTTTTGAAGTAGCACATTTTTGACACAGGTATGTATTTGATGTTGAATATTTGGGTCATCCAAATACTGTTCTCCTACCGAAAGTTCTGCAATGATTTCGTTAAGTTTGCCAATCACCGAATTATCCTTGTACATAAAATTGGCTTTTCGGAGTTTGTAGCCAATCGTTGTCATCAAAATTTCACCTTTTTGTACTGCATCTTGTTTTGCCCTATTCGTTCGCTTTTTTTCCAAATATATCTGTGGATCAACCATATAGTATACACCACACAAACCAATAATTTCGTCGTAAATAATATTGAGAAGATCTAATATAGATTCTTTTATAGCGAGTTTTTCTGCTTTTTTGAGGTAAAAAAAGGCTTTTTCATAGTCTGATTTGTAGCTGAATATGCGTGACAATTGCAGCCAATTGAAGATTTTGAAGCGTTCGTATTTTTTCCTATTGAGCATCAACAAGCTATGCTCAATATCTTCAATCAGTCTATTTTTGAGGCGGTAATAAGCATTTTTATTGCCATTCGGATACAATTCTGTAATCAATTCCTCTCCAAATTCATCTCCTTTGTCTTTTTGAAGGTAGTCAAAGAGGTCAATGATTTTCTTTCCATCTTCACTTTGATGAGTCCTTGTTGTGTATATTTTGAAATTACGCAACTCTTCTTTAGTCAATGACTTAATCAATTCGGTTAGGTGATACTTCGACATAATGCATTGTTTTGGAGGTGTAAGATTACGCCTTTTTTAATTCGCAAAGAACAGTAATATCCTTTATTTTTGTGATATTGTTAAAAAATAATATTATCAAATTCAAGCTCCTATCGGCAAAAACAATACATTGTCCTTACTTTTGTTTCACTAAAACAATGCAAATGATTCATTATCAAATTGCTCTATCGCACATAAAGACCATCTTATTGGGCGTATTGTGTTTTTGTTCTGTAGCCCTTCAAGCCCAAAATGCCGATTTGAGCTTGGTTCAAGTAGAACTGCCCGATACTGTTGTGTTGGATGAAATAGTAACTTTGAGCGCTTATCTCAAAAACAATACGGATGCAGCATACAGCACCGACAACCTGCAATTGAATTTTTATGTAAATGAAATACAAGATACGGAGAAGTCGGCAGTGATTCAAAATACAAGTATTCCAACTCCCATCAGTATTCCGGCAGGTGATAGTGTTTTGATTGAACAAACGTTATTGGTCGACAACCTTTTGTTTCAAATAGGGGAAGAGCAAGACATTCAAAAAAACATTATCATTGTTTGGCCTACCGAAGACAACTATTCCATTGATTTTCATCTTCAGCCCATTGCTGTTTTGAAGCAAGCGATTCCAACGGTTTTCTACAATCCTACTTCTCCTCTTTCTGAGACAACTATTCCCAGCACCAATTTGCCCTCGAATGTCCAAGATTTTATCCTTGCAGAATATGCTGGCTATACGGTAGATGAGGTGACGCAGCAAGGTTTTGATGATGGCAGTATCCAATTTGAAATCAAGTTGGAGAATGACAATGATGATGAGGTGAAACTTTATTTTAGTGAAGGAGGAGTGTTGGTGATGTTGCAAACAAGCATAGATGAGACTACTCTATCTTCTGTGATTACCGACTTCATTATTGCGCTTTATCCCGACCCACCCTATTTTATTGAGAGTGCGTACGAGCTGAGTTTTTCAGATGGAACGATTCAATACAAAGTTGAAGTAAAAAACGATGCCGATACAGAAGAATACGAATTGTATTTTGATGCAGCAGGCAATTCAATTTCAGAGCCAGGAGTTCTATTTGAACTTTACGAAAACCCAGATATTGAAATAGGAGGCATCAATTTCACAGATGTTTTGGAATTGGAGACAGATACTGAAGTGAGTGGAACCCTAACAAACAACTTGAGTGTTCCCTACAATGATATCGTCATTCCCATCAATTATGCTGCCATCCCTTTTCCTCCGACCATAGAAGCTCCCAAACTCCGAACTCAAAACAGTACCATTGATGTTTTGGCTCCAGCCGAAACCAAAACATTTAACCAAACGGTAAGCGTTGATGAAGATCTATTTTATGTCGGCAAAAACATTGTCATTGTGTGGCCTACGGATTACATCATGAACCTCACTTCCAATTGCATTATTCAGGAGGTCACTGTCACCATAGATCGAGATACCGTAGGAATCGAAACGCTTGCGGCGCTTTCCAATGACATCAATATTGCTCCAAATCCCACGATGAGCCGCTTGAATGTTCAAACAGAAAACCTTCAAATTGAAAACATTACGGTCTCTGACCTTGCGGCAAAACCCGTTGAAGAATACCTGTCTATTTACCAAAATTCCTTCAATACCGACCTGAGCCACCTTAACGATGGTTTGTATCTACTCTACATCCAAACGGATAAAGGTAATACAGTAAAGAAACTGGTAATTGGGCATTAGTGAAAAATTGAATTCAAAATTCAGATAAAAAAGCTCTTTGATTTAGAGTCGATTAAAATTTCAATTATACTATTTCATTTTTAGCAAATACGGGACAAGAGGCACTTGGTTAGGGGGCTATCCAAGTGACCTCTTTTTATTTTTCTAACAATCCACATCAATAAAAATGCCCCTCAATACAAGTCAAAATTCTTGCATTTAGGGGCATTCCTATATTTTCCTAAAATATTTGGCTTATACTGCTACCCGTTCATGATTGAAAATAATCTTATTAATCACCAACAATAAGCGCTGCATTGTGCGGTCATTTTTGATGATGTAGTCATAAGCTCCTTCACGAATCGTTTCAAGTGCCGTTTGCATATCTTCTTGTCCAGATACCATAATTACATGTGTATCAGGTGCCATTGCTTTGATTTTCTTCAAAATTTGCAAGCCATTTTGGGCATCCTCACGAATAGCATTGAGGTGATAGTCCAATACGATAATATCGGGCTTCTCATCCATTCTATCCAAACAGTTTTCACCATAAGCAAACACATTTGCCTTAATCTTGTGGTCAGGTAGGTTTTCCAGCTTGTGTTTGAGCATGATAAGCGTCTTCACATCGTCATCTACTAAAAATACTTTGTAAATTTTGTCAGCCATAATTGTTGGGTTTTAAAATGTTAGAAAATGGTTTGTTAATATCACTTTTGAAGTCTTCTTTTTTCTATCTCTAATTCTCGACAAGCCTCCAAACAAGTTTCCTTCACCACTTCAATCCTGTCCCACAAATCCTCCATATTCTCTTGTTTTTCTGCATCTATCTGAATCATCTTGATGCTTTCTTCCATTGTAGGTAAGCCCATGAAAGCCGCAGAGGATTTGAACTTGTGTGCCACTGCCGCCAATCGTTGCCAATTTTGTTGGTAATAATGGTATTCCATCTTTTCGAGTTCCTCTGGAGTCTCTCGAAGCATGATGTCAATCATCTTCACCATCAGCTCAGGATTGTTGTCTGTCAGTTCTTTTAAGAATTGTAAGTCAATCGTATTATAAACAACTGAAATAGCTACTTTGTTTTCTTGAACCTCCTCAACTATTGCAGTTTTTTGAGGCAAATCAGTCGCTTCGTATTTAACCAGTTTCACTATTTTGCGGTACAACCTTGCAGGGTCAAAAGGCTTGCTGATGTAATCGTTCATTCCCGCCATGATCGTTCGCTCCGCTTCTCCCGTAGTTGCATAAGCGGTCATCGCCAAAATCGGGAGTTTGTTCAATTGCAGCTCATTCCGAATGTATTTTGCCGCTTCCAAACCATTCATTTTGGGCATTTGGACATCCATCAAAACCAAATCATAACGGTCTGGAAATGCCTTGATTGCTTCAACTGCCAATTCTCCATTCTCAAAAATATCCATGACAATGTCCTCATTCCACTTCTTGATGGTATCCTCTGCCACCACCTGGTTCAGTTCATTGTCCTCTGCCAAAAGTATGGTCAAATTTGGTAAATGACCATCGCCAAAGGAGGTTTTTGCAAAAGATTTAGCAGTCGTTCGTTCTTCCTCAGATTTGGGGTAGTCCAGTACAAAACTAAACACAGAACCTTCCCCTACTTGGCTTCTTACAGACAATTTGCCCCCCTGCATTTCAATCAGTTTCTTGGTAATCGTCAAGCCCAAACCCGTTCCTCCAAACCGTCGAGTTGTGTCACTGCTGATTTGTGAAAAGCTATCAAAAATAGTTTCCAATCGCCCTTCAGGAATGCCACGTCCTGTATCTAAAACCGAAAAGGCAAGTTCTACACTCTTTGAGCCTTCTTTCAATATACTCGCTTCAATTTCCACCTTTCCTTTGTCAGTGAATTTGATGGCATTCGATACCAAATTCAGTAAAATTTGCATCAAACGAGTCGGGTCACCCAAAAGCATATCGGGCAATTTTTCCTCCATGTGCAGCAACAACTGAATGTCTTTTTCCTCTGCTTTGTATTTGAAGGTATGGCTCACATTTTGAAGCACTTCATGTAGACTAAAAGCCACATTTTCAATCTCCAATTTACCCGCTTCAATTTTAGAGAAATCCAATATATCGTTGATAATCACCAACAAATGTTCAGAGGCATTTCGGATGCCCCGCAAGTATTTGCCCTGTGTTGGAGTAAAATTATCCATATCCGTTTCCAACAAGTTGCCCATACCAACTATCGCATTCATAGGAGTGCGAATTTCGTGGCTCATATTTGCCAAAAAACGTTGTTTCAAATTGGAAGAACGCTCTGCCAGTTCTCTGGG
>JBGCDY010000929.1:0-8555 GCA_045105835.1 Chitinophagales bacterium | reverse complement strand
GGGCAGTTATCGACAGGCAGACGAATGGTTTGAAAGCTACAAGGATAAATTTGGCAAAAATAAAAATGGGCTGCGTTTGGCGGGCATCAAAATCGTGGGGGATGGTTCTCCACAAGGTAAAACTGCTTTTTTTAGTAAGCCTTATTTGACCGAAGTACCTGGATGTGTGCATACTTGCCGAGGATTGCCGACGGTTACCGAAAGCCAACTCGACCACATTCTCGAAAATGCCTATGCCGAGGATATTCAAATTTATATGCACGCCAATGGCGACAGTTCGATTGACATGCTTTTGGATGCCCACGAAGCTGCAATCGCCAAGGTAGAAGCAGCCGACGACTTGCGAACGGTGGTGATTCACTCCCAGTTTGTGCGCCCTGACCAATTGCAGAAATACAAACAGTATGGATTTATACCTGCTTATTTCACCAATCACGCTTTCTTTTGGGGCGATGTTCACGCCGAAAACTTGGGTGAAGAACGGGCTGCTTTTTTGAGTCCTATGAAGACTTCAATGGATATGGGAATCGTGTGTACGAATTATACCGCTTTTATTGTCACGCCTTTGAACCAATTGTTTTTGACTTGGACGGCTGTTAATCGAACCACTCGAAGCGGAAAAATTTTGGGCGAGGCAGAACGATTGAGTCCTTGGGAAGCATTGAAGTGCATCACCATCAATTCGGCTTTTCAACACAAAACAGAAAAAATAAAGGGTTCGATTGCAGTCGGCAAACTGGCAGATTTCGTGGTCTTGAGTGACAATCCTTTGACCATTGAACCCATGAAAATCAAGGATATTGAAGTATTGAAGACGATTAAGGAGGGAAAGGTTATTTTTGAAAAATAGAGTTTGATAGACATCGGAAGTCTCAAAGACTTCCGATGTCTTGTGTGTTGCCCAAATCTAATTTCACATATTTTGTTAAAAAACTATTCTTACCTTCTTTTTGAAGTAAAATCTTAGCAATTTTGCAGGCTATAAAAAATTAAACAACTCACTGCAATGCTGAGAACATACTTCAAAGACAGAGAAACAAAATTTTGTTCTTCTAAAACCAACAAAGTCATTGCTTTATTCTTTGCAATGTTGTGGACGGCTTCAATCGCTGCAAAAGGGCCCATTTTGTCCACCAAAAAACTGCAATCTCCCCCGCCTCGCATCATCCGAACTTGTTGTTCTTTTGGAGTGAAAGTCAGTTTGTTTCGTTTGCCCATCAAAATTACCGAAATTACGAGTGTCGAAAAAATTGGTGTACATGAATACATGGGAAGCACAAGGGAAAAAAATGGCATCATTTATACCCACAAAGGAGGCTTTATAGATTTGGGGCATGTGCGTGACCAAGCAGATTGGACGGCTTATTTATATACCCAAATTTTGGAGCACCGTGAAGAAGGCGAGTTGATTCAAAAGATTGGTTATGAAGGAGGTGGAAAAGAGTTGAGGATTGAGATAGCCGAGGATTTAAACGAAGAAGACATTATCCAGTTGGCGGGCAAAATAGCCTACGACCTTTCGGTGTGGCACGAAATTTCGACTTGGTTTGGAGCATCTACGATTCCACTCGTTCCAGAACGTTATTCCAGTTTTTCGGTAGAAGATGCTTATTCCAATTTATTGGGCGCAACCTTGGGAATGAAAGCCCTTCAAAGCAATTTACCTTACGAAGAAACCATGACGCAGTTGATTGCCCAGACTTTAGAAGATTTAGAGGCAGTCCAATCAGAAGCCGAAACCGAAGAGGCAATGGAAGTCGTGCGAGAAATATGGTGGACAGGAAAAAAAACACTTCCCAGTCGAAATGTATTGATAGCAAGGGAGTTGAATGTTTATCCAAGTGTCTATCCGTGGTTGATTCCACAAAAGGCGACCTTGGTAGAAGCTCGTTCCTTGACCGTTCCTCAAACGAGTCATTTGGGGCAAGACCTCTCCGATTTTTACCAATTGAGCATCAAACTCAATTACAAATTCCCCTTCAAAAAAATATTTCCGAACCGAAAGTATAGGGTCATCACCCAAAAAGATTTTGGAATACTGCTGCAATATGCCGAAAAAGAGCTGAACGGTTCCAAAAGGGAGTGGTTGAGCAAAGCAGAGATTTGATTTTGAAGGGAAAGCAGTAAATGATTGGAAAATGTCAATTTACAGGTTTTATGTTATTTTGATTTTCATTTCCATTTTAATTTTAATTTCTTCCTTACCTTTGCATCTGATTTTAGCCGAACAAACAATCCTAAAAATAAATAAAAAATATGTCAGCATCTACTAAGTTTCGTCCTGGAGTATTACACGGAGATGAAGTAACTGAATTGTTAAATTACGCCAATGAACACAATTTTGCGCTTCCTGCGGTCAATGTTATAGGCACCAACACGGTGAATGGAGTTTTGGAAACTGCAAGAGATTTGAACTCACCTGTAATCATCCAGTTTTCCAATGGTGGAGCAAGTTTTTATGCAGGAAAAGGCTTGTCAAACGAAGGGCAACAGGCAGCAATCTTGGGTTCTATTTCTGGTGCAAAACACGTACACGAATTGGCAGAAGCTTATGGTGTGACGGTTATTTTGCACACCGACCACTGCGCCAAAAAAATCCTTCCTTGGATAGCGGGTTTGGTGGATTACAGCGAAAAACATTTTGAGCAATACGGCAAACCTTTGTACAGTTCTCACATGATTGATTTAAGTGAAGAACCGATTGAAGAAAATGTAGAAATCTGCAAAGAATATTTGAAGCGCATGGACCCGATTGGCATGACCCTCGAAATCGAATTGGGTGTGACAGGTGGTGAAGAAGATGGTGTGGACAATACCAATGTAGACAGTTCTCGCCTTTATACACAGCCAGAAGAAGTGGCGTATGCCTATGAAGAATTGAAGAAAGTAAGCCCAAAGGAACGTTTTACCGTTGCGGCTGCTTTCGGAAATGTGCATGGCGTGTATCGTCCTGGTAATGTGGAATTGAAGCCAATTATCCTCAAAAATTCTCAGGATTACGTCCAAAAGAAATACAACACAAGCGACAATCCTATCAACTTTGTATTCCATGGTGGTAGCGGTTCTTCTCGTGCCGAAATCCGAGAAGCAATTGAATATGGTGCGGTGAAAATGAACATTGATACAGATATGCAGTGGGCTTTTGCAGAAGGTGTTCGTGACTATTTCTCTGACAACCATGCTTATCTTCAAACCCAAATTGGTAACCCAGAAGGGGCAGATGTTCCTAACAAAAAGAAATACGACCCTCGCAAATGGTTGAGATATTCTGAAGGTTATTTTGTGAAGCGTTTGAAGCAGGCATTTGAGGATTTGAATTGTGTGAACCGAAACGCATAAAAAACTCCAAATTCTGAACTTGCGCTCGTTTGCAACGAGTGCTTAACAATTCCTGTCGTTTGCAACGACTTGTAGATAAAATTCAGACAAAATAAAAGCACTTCAATACCAGTTTATTGAAGTGCTTTTTGTTTTTTACTTAGACCTTTATACTTGCGCTCGTTTGCAACGAGTGCTTAACAATTCCTGTCGTTTGCAACGACTTGCAGATAAAATTCAGACAAAATAAAAGCACTTCAATCACAGCTTATTGAAGTGCGTTTTATTTTTTACTTAGCTTCCACCAACACCTCCCCAGTCATCTCCTCAGGAATCTCCAAACCCATGATATTCAAAATAGTAGTCGCCACATCTCCCAGCTTTCCACTCTTCAATTTGACCTCTTCCAAACCATTCGCCACCAAAAAGATAGGCACTAAATTGGTGGTGTGAGCCGTATTGGGTGAACCATCAGGGTTTTGCATCATGTCTGCATTTCCATGGTCTGCAATAATGATAAAAGCATAACCTTTTTGAAGCCCCAAATCCACAATTTGACGCACACAATTGTCCACCGTTTCCGCTGCTTTGATGCCCGCTTCAAAAACACCTGTATGCCCGACCATGTCTGTATTCGCAAAATTCAAACAAATAAACTCGGCAGCTTGCGCCTCCATTTTAGTCAAAATGGCTTCGGTCAATTCATTGGCACTCATTTCGGGCTGCAAATCATAGGTTGCCACTTTGGGTGATGGCATCACAATTCGTTCTTCCCCTTCAAAAGCAGCTTCCCTACCTCCCGAAAAGAAAAAGGTAACATGTGGATATTTTTCGGTTTCGGCCATGCGGATTTGGCGTTTGCCATTTCTCTCCAAGACCTCACCCAATGTATTTTGTAGGTTGTCTTTCTCAAAAATCACTTTCACCCCTTCAAAGGTATTGTCGTAGCGGGTCATGGTCACATAATGCAAAGGAATGGTTTTCATTTCTGCATCGGGCATGTCTTTTTGGGTCAAAACCGTCGTGATTTGTCGGCAACGGTCGGTTCTGTAATTGAAGCAAATGACTACATCGCCTTCTTCAATGATTGCAGTTGGCGCACCTTTTTCATTGAGAACCGAAATGGGCTGCAAAAATTCATCCGTCACACCCTCATCGTAAGAAGCCTGAATGACTGCTTCAAAATTATTCGTAGCCGTTCCTTGCCCTTTTATCAGCAGATCATACGCCAATTTGATGCGCTCCCAGCGTTTGTCTCTGTCCATTGCGTAGTAACGTCCGACAATTGACGCAATTTTTCCTGTAGAATTTTCCAGGTGATTTTGAAGGTCTTTCAAGTAGTTCAAACCGCCATTGGGGTCGGTGTCTCGTCCATCCGTAAAAGCATGAATATATACTTTTTCAAGTCCATTGTTATTCAAAATATCACATAAGCCTTTGATGTGGTCAATGTGTGAATGCACTCCGCCATCCGAAACCAAACCCATCAAGTGAATTGGTTTGTTGTTGGCTTTGGCATAATCCATTGCTTCCTTCAATACCGAATTGTTGTCCAGCGTTTTATCTTTGACGGCATTGTTGATTCGCAGCAATTCTTGATAAACAACTCGTCCTGCACCAATATTGAGGTGTCCAACTTCCGAATTTCCCATTTGTCCACCAGGAAGTCCCACCTGTTCGCCATGAGTGATGAGTTCTGCATTCGGATATTTTTTATATAAGCTATCTACAAAAGGAGTTTGGGCTTGAGCAATGGCACTGACTTCGGGATTTTGACCGTGTCCCCAGCCATCTAAAATAAGCAATGCAACTTTTTCGTTGAAATACATATCTTTATGTTAAGAATCCAATCGTTCCATCAAAGTAAGTAAAACTTTGGAAGTTTAGTTTTACTTCTTTGTTAAAAAAATGGAATGATGAAGTGATGATTAAAATTAAGTTTGCAAAGTTAAAAGAAATTGAAGCAACTAATCAAAGCTTCTTTGTCTTTCTTCTGATGTCTTTTCCCACAAACATTTAAACGTTTGGTCAAATTCGGTATCTAAAAAATAGATCCTCAAAGAAACCCAAACCTAACAATTGCTATAATGAAAAATCACAAATTATATACTCCCATCATCTTGTTTGTCTTGAGCATGTGTTTTTATGCGTTCACAAACATAGGTGACATCAATGGCATAGCCTCCAAAATGCGCTCAGGCGATACAGCGGGCTTGTCTGCTTATTTCGACAGCAGCATTGAAATGAACATATTGGGAGACGATGCCTTTGACAAAACAACCGCAAGTACTGCCCTTAAAACTTTTTTTGGCTCTAATTCGCCCAGCGGATTCACCGTCAAACACGAAGGTACTGCCCCCAATGGCTCACAATACGTCATTGGTAATTTGACGACCTCAACGGGTGATTACCGTGCCTATATCGTTGTGAATGGGGAATCTATCCAAGAATTGACGATTGAAAACTGGTAGTGAAACCTGTTTGAAAAACAAAAAATAATACAAATGTCTTTCTTCGTAAAGACAAGCCATAGTTTTGTGAATAGTTTTGGTTAAGCCTCAGAGCGAACAGTTCTGGGGCTTTTTTGTTTCTAAACTTCAATAACTTGGGAATCTTTCAAGAACAGTGTCTAAATTTGCTTGTATAAAAACTGGTTTTGAAGTATGTTTTTACTTTTATTCTTCCCGAGTTCTCGGAATAGGTTATTTTAATTTTCATTCATTCATTACCTTTGCAAAAACAACGAGCATGAATCAAAGAATTGGAGTTTTATTGGTCAATTTAGGCACACCTGATAGCCCAAAAACGGGTGATGTACGAAAATATTTGAATGAATTCTTGACGGATGGGAGAGTTATTGACATTCCTTGGATGCCTCGACAACTATTGGTGAGAGGCGTTATCAGCCCTTTTCGTGCAGGTAGCTCGGCTAAATCCTACAAAGAAATCTGGGATGAAAGAGGTTCTCCATTGAAGTATATTAGCGAAGACTTGACCAAAAAAGTCCAAGAATCACTCGACAATATGGCACATCGAGCATCGGAAGGCGGCAATGAATACTATGTAGAGTTGGCGATGCGCTATCAATCTCCCAATATTGAATCTGCCCTGATGCGTTTGCGAAAAAAGAACGTACACAGATACATTATTCTTCCTCTTTTCCCTCATTATGCTTCTTCTTCAACGGGTTCTGCTCACCAAAGAGTGATGGAAATCGTGAGCAAATGGCAGGTGATTCCAAGCATCAACTTCATCAACAGTTATTACAACAATCCCGACTTTATCAAAGCTTTCGCTGAAATTGGGAAAACTTACAATCATGAAAACTATGACCATGTTTTGTTTAGTTTCCATGGTTTGCCAGAACGACACATGAGAAAGGCAAATGACTATGGTCACTGCTTGAGCAATGCTCACTGCTGTCAAACCATCACCGAAAAGAACCAGTTTTGCTACTCCGCCCAATGTCATGCTACGGCTCAATTGTTGGCGAAAGAATTGAATATTTCGGAGGATAACTACTCAATTAGCTACCAATCTCGCTTGGGTAAAGACCCATGGATGCAGCCTTATACTGACAAAACATTGGAAGAATTGGCACACAAGGGCATCAAAAATGTATTGGTGTTTTGTCCCGCTTTTGTGGCGGATTGTTTGGAGACTATTTTTGAAATTGGTGTGGAATACCAAGAAGAGTTTGTAGAAGCTGGTGGTGAGAAAGTACAGTTGGTGGAGAGTTTGAATACGCATCCACTTTGGGTGGAGGCATTGAAGAATATGATTTTGGAGAGTTGATGGTGAAGAAAATTTTTGTAAAAACCCTCCATATTGTATATTTTTGAAGAAAACAACAGAATGCAAAACGTACAGATAAATATTCCTGATGACCTGGTGCAATCTTTAAAAAATCTTACCACTGATGTTAATTCGTTTGTAGTACAAGCAATTCAGAAATCTGTTCAAGACCTTCAACGCAAGAAATTAGAAGCTGAACTAATTGAAGGCTACCAAGCAAGGTATGAGGAAACAAAGCAATTAACACAAGAATTTGAGCATATAGATTTAAGCAATTGGGATGACTATTAAAAGGGGAAATATACATCTTGCGAACCTTGACCCAAGTATTGGTTCTGAAATGGCTCGCACCAGACCTGTACTCGTAGTATCTAATGATCTTAATAGACTTGTTTGGCTTTGATAAATAAGCATTTAACCGAAATTCATATTGTTATCTACAGGTAAACTATTGATGATAAAAATATATTTTTAATGATACCCATAATTAATTCTTATTTGAGGTAATTAGGTTGATAACGTTAGATGATAATTCCATAATCCTGCACATATTCCAAGTATTCTATTTTTTAGATTTTCACATTTGATACGACACCTGTTTTTTAAAATCCGAAATTTCTTCGTTTTACCAATTGCATGCTCTACAAAAATACGCTCTCTACTTACAGCTTTATTTTTCTCCTTTTGAATAGCTGTTAATTCGGGCTTAGGGCTTTTCTTAGATTTTCTTGGCTTTTTCTTCCCTATGATTAACTCCTTTATATCGTATAGTTTATCTATGCCAATAAAACCCAAATCAACTAATAATTTCATCTTTTTAAACCAACCTTTTTCAGGGGGAAATTCTTTTTTTAGAAGCCCTAAATCCACATTCCTACCTGGGTATAATTTACTTACATAATAAATCTTTGTATTTTTATCTGATAGTAACAATGCAATATCTGTATGAGTTCCTTTTTTGCCACTATAACTATCCTTCTGTTTCTCATATCCTTTTGGACGCTCTTTAGCATTCTCTGTTCCATCGAAAATTATTTCTGCAGCACCTGTCAGGTGTGCTTCAAATTCTTCGACACTTTCAAAACTTCGTTTGGGCAATACTTTTTTTTTCTAAAGTTTGCTCCAATAATTCCGAGAAACGGTCAAAATTCTCATGAGCCGTAGAACCTGCCATATTAAAAACACAACCTAATGAACCCCATATTAAATCGTTCTTTATTTGAAATAGAACAAAGAATAAGCTCTCTGCCAATGTTTTAAGCTTTGGAGTCTCTGTTACATTCTCTTCTATATAAATTTCATATATTTGACCATTTTTAGATAAATAAGTAGATTCGTAATCTGATAATAATTGAGCAAAGCTTTCTTTACTATGCCCTGTTGCATCTTTAAATTGGCGATTTGTAGTTATTCTTCGGTAATCCATTATTTATACTTTTTTC
>JBGCDY010000928.1:0-7878 GCA_045105835.1 Chitinophagales bacterium | reverse complement strand
ATGGCGGGCTTGAGGTGGTACGAAAAATACAAGGAAAGGCTCGATGTACCTCAAATGATCGAAGAAACGATTTTTCCGCATCAGCGAATTGGTGATTTGATTGTCGTAGCAGCCATTGCAGGGATTTTGGGTTCTAAGGTTTTTACATGGTTTGAAGACTGGGAGAATTTCATGCGTGACCCTATGGCTGCGATTCTTTCATTTAACGGATTGATGTTTTATGGAGGTTTGATTTGTGGCTCAATTGCTTTGGTAATTTATGCCCGAATCGCAAAAATTCCAATTTGGCGCATGACCGATGCGGCAGGAATGGCAGTGATTGTAGGTTATGGTGTAGGGCGTTTGGGCTGTCATTTTTCGGGAGATGGAGACTGGGGAATCACCAACAATTTTGTTCGTCCCGACTGGCTCACATGGCTGCCCGATTGGGCTTGGGCGTACACCTACCCCCACAATGTCATCAATGAAGGAATCCGCTTGGCAAACTGTTCCATGCCCTGCTGCATCGACGTTCCTGGCTGTGCGACCCGCTATTGCAGTGTCTTACCAGAAGGGGTATTCCCTACTTCAGTATATGAATTTGTGATGGCAATGGCTATTTTTGGCATCTTGTATTTGCTCCGAAAACGCATTTCTACTGCAGGAATCCTGTTTGGTATATTCCTTATCTTCAATGGTATAGAACGATTCCTAATTGAATTCATCCGCATCAATGACCAACACATTTTCTTCGGTATCCAATTGTCTTTTTCTCAATACATTGCATTGGGATTGGTGGCATTGGGAATTGGAGTGATTGGGCTTAGAGCAGGTGCTGATAAAACAGTGGATAATGGATAATAAAAAAAGATTCTTTGACATTTAAAAGGGCATCGCCCATAGCCGTCAAGTTTAGTAATTAACATAATCATTAAGCCTTGAACAAGAATGAATAATAGAAAGGAAGTTTTCTTGTAGTTTATGTGTATAGTGTGCTTCTTTTTTATTAAAACTTCCTGTTCAAAGCTGTATGAGAAACAGTAAAACCTTAGCTTGACGGTTATGGGGCATCGCCCTGCTCCTATTTGTAGAAACATTTTTTATTAGAAGTCATAGGAATCTAGCTTCGGCACGATTAACTACTGACTCTATATGGTGTCGAGGCTAGGCCCCTTGATACAATTCCAATTAAGCTAATTTCTACAAATGGTATCACAGCGATGCTGCTAAAATATTAATATTTTTTTTAAAATTCAAATAGTAATACCAATTTACTTTAACAATTAGAACTTTACAATCACTTCTTTATCAAGTATTTTCAACTATTAATTTCTAACCCTCAATTCTAAAAATGAATACATTTCAATTTGACGACATCCGCTTTTACGCCGACACAGAAGTCCCAGGTGCATTGCAGGAACTCACAAAAAATCCGATGTTTTTGCAATATGGGAAAATGTTTTTACCCAATTGGACAGAACAACAATTCATTGATTGTCTGCTCAGTCTGCAATCGGTTCATGCATTCCAAAAAGAAATCATTTATCCCAACCTTCAAAACATACTCTCCCAAAGCAGCAATGGTTTGAGTGTGTCTGGCTTGGAGGAACTTCCCAAAGACGGGAGCTACCTCTACATCTCCAACCACCGTGACATCATCTTTGACCCTGCTTCTTTGGATATTTGTTTGGTCGAAAGCGGCAGAGATACCGTTGCCATTGCGATTGGAAACAACCTTTTTGTGATGCCTTGGATTGAAAAATTGGTAAAGCTCAACAAAAATTTCACAGTCATTCGGGATGCTGTTGGAAGAGATTTCGTCACCCAATCCCAACGTTTGTCCGCCTACATCCAAAAAACCATCGTTGAAGACAACACTTCCATCTGGATTGCCCAAAGAGAAGGGCGCGCCAAAGATGGCAATGACAACACCCACCCTGCCCTACTCAAAATGTTGGGACTAAGCACAAAAGACAATTACATCGAGCATTTTAAAGCCCTTCAAATAGTCCCAATGGCCATTTCTTATGAGTTTGACCCTTGCGACTTAATGAAGGCAAAGGAACTTTATTTGAAAGCCCAAGGTACTTACCAAAAAACACCCGAAGATGACCTCAAAAGCATGGTAATCGGAATGACGGGTAAAAAAGGGCGGATTCACTTGGCTCTTGGTAAGGTATTGAAGGAGGAATTAGAGGCATTGAAGGAATTGCGTAAAAATCACCAAATCAAAGCACTGGCTAAATTGATTGATACCAAAATCCATCAAAATTACCACCTTTGGTCTTCCAACTACATTGCCCTCGATATACTGAACAACACCAATGAGTATGCACATTTTTACCCAAAATACTACTTCGATTATTTTGTGCAGTATATCGAAGAAAAATTGGATACACTTGACCAAGACATGGATAGGGCAAGCATTCGGCAGTTGATGTTGGAAATGTATGCCAATCCAGTTAAAAATCAATTGGGTTTGGTCTAAGCCAGGCTTCAAATGTTTGTTTATCAATGCTTTTACAAAACTGAAATGTACCATTAATTTTGGTTAGACAAGTGAGAAGGCAGAAATAGGATGCGAGAAATAACACTTCAACTTATTTGCTATCAATATATTACAACCTTATTGATTGAAGTTAATTTTGTCCTACCACTTACTTAATACGTTCTAACGGATTTTTTTTTGATGTTTAGAAAGGCATAATCCATAACCACCAAACTAAGGAAAACTCTTGTTTATTAACCCTGAAAGGGTTTTATCAATAGCACGGGGCAACGCCCTGTGTGTCAATCATAAATGTGACTTAGCCCTGAAAGGGCGGAAGCATTCAAAACCTTCTTTGCTTACGCCCTTTCAGGGCTAATATTGTCTTTTTTCGCTCCGTAGGGCGATGCCCTACGCTATTGCTTTTGCCCCTTTGGGGCATAGTATGCGATAATTGGCATATTAAAAGCGCATCAAACTATAAAAACACAATGCTAAATAAATTCCTTCAATACATTGCCGAAAAACACCTCCTTCAAAAAAATGACCGCATTTTGTTGGCAATCAGTGGCGGCATTGACTCAGTCGTCTTGTGTGATGTATTGCATCAAGCAGGTTTTGAAGTAGGGCTGGCGCACTGCAATTTTTCGCTGCGGGGGGAAGCCTCGGATGGGGATGAAATTTTTGTGCAAGAACTCGGCAAAAAGTGTGGGATGGCGGTTTATACCACCCGTTTCAATACCCAAGAATACGCTACTGAACACAAACAATCCATCCAAATGGCTGCCAGAGAATTACGCTATGATTGGTTGGAACAAATTCGCAGCGAACAGGACTACAAATTCATCGCAACGGCACACCACCAAAACGACCTTGCCGAAACGATGCTCTACAACCTCACCAAAGGTACAGGCATTGCAGGTTTGCATGGCATTCTACCCAAATACGGCAAAATCGTTCGCCCAATATTATTTGCCGACAAGTCCGACATTGCAGCCTATTGCAAAAAACATTCATTGAGTTTCCGAGCTGATGCCAGCAATGCGGACACCAAATATACCCGCAATAAAATCCGACATTTGGTCATTCCGACATTGAAGGAAATCAATCCAAAAGTCGTGCAGACATTTTACGAAAATGCACAGCGATTTATTGAAGTAGAACAAATCTATCGGGAAGGTATTCAAGCTTATGGCAAAAAACTATTGGAGCACAAAAAGCACGACACCTTTATCTCTATTGCCAAGCTGCAAAAGATTCCTTCGGTACGAACGGTTTTGTACGAATTATTGAAGGTCTATGGCTTCAATGCCGCACAAACCGACCAAATCATCGGAGCTTTTGAAGCAGAAGCAGGTAAGATTTTTTATTCCGATACGCATCAAATCATCAAAGACCGCAAACACTTTATTTTGTCCGAAAAAAACAGCAGAGACAGTGGTTTTGCACTGATCCAAAGAGGACAAACGGAAGTCCATAAGGCTGATTTATCCCTACAAATCAGCGAATTGGATGCCGAAAATTTTGACATTCCAAAGGATGCACATATTGCTTGTTTAGATGTCGACAAGATGGAGTTTCCACTTATTTTAAGAAGGTGGAAAGACGGTGACTACTTCTACCCTCTTGGGATGAAACGCAAAAAAAAGAAACTCAGCCGCTTTTTTACTGACCTCAAAATCTCACGCACCGACAAGGAAAGAATCTGGGTATTGACCGACAATAGAAAGCATATTTTGTGGGTAGTGGGTCGCCGCCCCGATGAACGTTTTAAAATCACACATAAAACAAAACACATTGTTAAAATTTCCATTCGTTAATTTTCGATATAACAATATTTTTTTCTGCAAAAGCTTGGATAATTCAACAAAAAGTAGCATTTTGTTGCCTATTATAACAATCTTATAACTTAGTTTGTAATCCATTAATTGGGTTTAAATCAAAAACATTCAATAGGGATTGTTTTCAAGCCCCTAAAACAATCTTTATCATTCTAAGTTAAAATTCATCTTTTTAATCAAAATTCCCACAATATGAGGCACTCTGACATCTACAAAAGAATCTATCCCAAGGCAGGTGAAGCTGCAAAAACAGACCATCCCAAATTACAAGAAAAAGTAGAAAACCTAAGAGGGAAATTGGGTAAGTATGCCATGGCTTCTGCCGCTCTCGTTGCTGTATCTGGAACAGCGGAGGCTACCGTCCAGTTTACTCCTGCTAATACTGTCATACCTCTTGTTACAGGAGGAACAATATCAGCTTATGGAACTGCTACTATTGATATAGATGGTGACGGGAACTCTGATGTCTATTTTAATTTAGGAAGTACTGCACCAGCTGGTGCAGCTATATTCTTTAGTGCATTTCCAGGTACTTATTCAGCACCTATTCCAGCAATGGTAGGTGTAACAGCCGGTGCAGGTTTCAACCAACCTTCCGTATTGACTAATGCTGCTCCAATAGGAGCAGGAGCTAATTGGCTTTCTGGAACAGGTAATTTCACCTTAAATTTTAATGATACTACAGGTAATTGGACTCCTACTACTGTATCAGGGTTTTTAGGAGTAAGGTTTAAAAGTGCAACTACGGGTGATACACACTATGGTTGGGTTGAACTTAGTATTGAATCAGATAAAATTCGTGTGTTAGGTTTTGCTTATGAAGATGTTCCTAATAGGACAATTAATTCTGGGCAACGAGTTGGTATTCCTACCCTATCAGAATGGGGCTTGATTACTCTTGCCATTTTCTTGCTCTCTTTTGGCACACTCTATATTGGTCGCCGAGAAGAAATATTGGCGGCTCAATCCAGCAGTGGCGGACAATTCAAAATGGGACACCTTTGGCAAAAACCGCCTTTTGAATGGGCTGTATTTTGGAAGACCCTATTGGCTACCGCAGGTTTGGCAGGGGTTGCAGGTGGATTGAGTTTGTTTGCTTATGGTACGATTGCAGCAGCCGACTTGATTGGTACAACGATTGCAGGCCCTTTGTTTGCTTATTTGATGCATTTGTTGTGGATTTTTGAGCGAGACAACAAGGAATAGGGCAAATTAAAAACTCAAATACAAACAATACTTTGTAAGCGGGTAGATTGCATTCAACAAATATCTAATTTAATATTTGAGTTTGTCTAAGTGAAAACTCAAAGCTTGTGAGACTACGGTAGTTTTAAAAACTACCGTAGTCTTTTTTTTGGAACTAATTGGAGGGAATAGGTGTAATCATTAGTGTATAGATAGAAGTTTTATTCAACAATCAAAACAATCCAATTCATATATGAATGCTATTCCTTTCACTTTAGATGCTTACGAAGGTTTTGCCGAGACACAAGGAGTTGTGCGAGAGGGCAAAGAGTCTCTAAACCTCGAATTTCAAACCAAAGATGCCTTTATTGGTTTGATTAAATCAGAAATCAAAACCATCCAAATTCCATTCAGCGAAATCAACGATTTACTTTTTGACAGTAACTTTTTTACGGCTAAACTTCGCATCCAACTCAAAACCCTTCACGCAGCACAAGACTTTCCCACCACCAAAAATGGAGAAATCAGACTCCCCATTGCTCGCAAAAATCGCAAGCAAGCCCGTAGTTTTGCCTCAAGTGTAGGCTTGTCTATTAGTCAATATGCCATGATGAAGGATTTGCAGGAAGATTTGGAATTGTAGCATTCGATTCCGCAATACCAAAATACATAAAAATACCCGCCTCAACATAAGTCGAGGCGGGCATTTTTTTATCTCAAAGTGCTCAAGATAAGTTCTTAATTTGGAACAAAGACTTCCGAAATCAATACACTTCAAAAGAGCGAGATGTCGAAAGCCTTTATCAGAACTGGCTTACTTTACCAAAGAAAGCTGTTCATAATGAATCGTTCCAGTCTCTGTTTTCAACTGCAAAATATACATTCCTGCAGGTTGGTCAGATGCGTCAAAGTCCATTCGCTGCAATCTTCCAGCAGCAACATCTCCTTCAAATATATCCTTCACCAATCGACCATCCATTGCATAGACACTCAATGAGATATAGGAATCTTCCAAAAGACTAAATGCAATCGTTGTGGTATGGTTGAAGGGATTCGGGAACACATTCACCTCATCCAATAGATCTTCTCCCAAAGCTGTCTTACAGCCTCCACGACCTCTACGACCTCCACCGCTACTACTAAGTCTATTCACATTGTATTGTCCAACAATCATTGCTCCAGCACAATCAGTCACAGTTACATCATATACACCTGATGCCAATAATGTAATCGCATGAGTTGCTGGTAAGGTAGTAGAACTAAAGGTAGTATTATGAATGTAATTCGGTCCCGTCCAGTTTGCCGTATAAGAACCACAACTGTTGTCTCCATGTTCTACTACAATACTGATTGCACCATTACTAGTATAACAAGTTTCTGGCGTAATAGAATTGCTGGTAATCTGAGGTTGAAGAACAGTTTGGACACCATCACTGGTATAGGTCAAACTACTTCCTCCACATCCATTGGCATCCAAAATGGTCAATGTCCAATCTACACCATTCACATATACCACTTGGAATTCGGAACAACCTGGTGTAGTAGAAGAGTATTCCTGCACACTCGCAAAACCTCCAGTAGCTGTCAAATCTTCATCATAAGGCTGTACGCCTCCGCATACTTCCACCACAAAAACATTCTGTCCTGTGGAACTTACAAACGTGCTAACACTACCATCAATATCCTCAAGAGTTCCTCCCATCGTGATGGTTTGACAATCAAAGTCAAAACAACCAGCCAGAGTAGTACCTGTGGTATTGATATCATCCAAGTTTGTTGTCAATGGTGACGGACTCGGAGGACAAGCTTGGAACTCATTGTAAGCACACACCAAGTAGTCACCAGCAGTTATTCCACTGAATACACCTGTTGCGGAACTACTTACATAAGTTGTTGCTCCCAAAGCACCTTCTGAATATAGGAAGTATTGCTGTTGATAGCCAGTTGCTTGCTGATCACCCGTTGCAGAAATGGTCACATCTTCACCAGGACAAATACTTGAACTGTTGGTCACAACTGTACCTGCATTCGCCAAACAAGCGTCAGCAGTTACTTCTACAAGTGCAGTAGCACTACATGCATCATTGTTGGTAACCGTCACGGTATAAATACCTGCTGTTGTCACTGCAATCACTTGGGTATTGGCTCCATTTGACCAGTCATAAGTGTTCGGCGTACTTGGATAAGTACCTGCATCCAATGTAGCGGCTCTTCCTGCACAGAAAGTAGTTGTTCCAACAATACTTGGTGTTGGTGCAGGAGAAACAGCTGCTGCAATACTTGCTGTATTGCTACATCCGTTTGCATCCGTTGCAGTCACATAGTAGGTACCTGTTGCCGCGGTCGTAGCAGTAGAAACCGTTGGGCTTTGAATTACTGCACTGA
>JBGCDY010000927.1:0-5521 GCA_045105835.1 Chitinophagales bacterium | reverse complement strand
CGAGCAAACTTTCGACATTGTAGAAGGCGGTGTCTTGGGTGAAGGTCTCCTTGTTGAGGTTGATGTGTCGAATCCTCAATTGTTTTTCGACCGAACTTCGGGCATTTTTGGGGCGCAAAGTCAAGGTCACAGAAGGTTCTAAACGCAGGTATTGAATGTCCTCGTCTATTTGCTGAAATTCTGGAGGAGCGGTGTCTTTTGGGAAAGCGGATAGGTTGGCTTCGGTGAATCGGCGCATGTCCAATCCAACGGTTAGGCGACTCAACAAGCCTTTTTTGGGATAGACATGGTATTGGACATCGGCAGTTCCGACCACATCTGCGGCATTGAGGCTGAACATCGGATTGACAAAATATTCGATTTGTTTGCGAGGTGCAAGGCTGTTGTAGAATGCTGCACCGAGCATCAATCCATCGTAATTATTGAAGCCCAAAGTCGGCGTATAAAAAACCTGCTTGTGGTTTTCGTCTTCAAGACCGCCAAATAATTGGAATTTGAAGGGGCGATTTCTTTTGCCTCCTTTGAAGGAATAATTGTTGTTTCGGCGGTTGATTTCGGGAATGTATTTATCCGCATCAATGCGAAGGCTGTTGTACTTCAATGCGGGAAATTCTACTTTTTTTGTGCCATTGAAGCCCTCATACCACCTGGTCGCAATAGCAGAATCTCCTTTGAAGGCGGTCAATGAAAACGGGGCTGCAATCGCTCCTTTCTTGTTCTTCACTTCAACTCGGTGTACCTTTTCTCCAGCATCGTTTTTACCATAGCGGTAAATATAGTTGGTTTTGTAGTCGATTACATCCGTTGTGTTGAGGAGTTTGTCAAAAAACCAAGTAAAGTCCTTGTCTGTTTCCTGCTCCAATAAAGTCCTAAAATCGCTTGGTTTTACGTGTTTGAACTCAAAGGTTTGGTAGTATTTCTGCATGACTCCATCAAAGGCTGCTTTACCGAGATAACCTTCCAAATAGCGCATTGCCAAGGCTGCTTTGCCATAAATCATTGCCCCATAATTGTTGGAGGTCAGTGTTTCGGAGTCCAAAGAAACAGGTTGGTCTTTGGCTTGACGGGCATACATCAAATACCAATAGTAGTTGTAAGGAGTCGCATAGAAATTGTCGAAGCCCAAGTTAGCAAGCGCAGTTTCGGCATTCACATTGGGTAGGCTGTCATAGCTGCCCATCTTCGGATATTTTTCCTCCAAATAACGCCCTTCATAGTAGGAATTCATGCCTTCGTCCATCCACGGGTCGGTTCTTTCGTTGGAAGCAAGGATGGCTTGAAACCAGTTGTGTCCGACTTCGTGCAGCAGTACATCTTCCAAATAGGTGCTGTCTCCTGCATAGCCAATCACCGTCACCATCGGGTATTCCATGCCGCTTCCTGCGCCCAAACCGCCTTGAAGTCCAGTGACTTGGCTGTAAGGATATTCGCCTATGTGCTTGGAATAAAACAAAGTAGCTTCGTTGAGGTAGCCAATGCTGTTTTTCCAAAGATTGGCTTCGGTGTTGGTGAACATCGACCAAGTCGTGACTTTTCGACCAGAACGGGGCAAGGTGATTTCGCCCTTCAATACGTGGTAGCGTTTGTCGGCAAACCATGCAAAGTCGTGTACATTGTCTTGAATATATTGGATGGTTTTGTAGGTCGTATCGGATTTGGGGAAGCTTTCATCCCAAAGTGAGAAGCTTTTTTTGGCGGCTGTTTCTTTGGCTTTTTGGGCGAGCCAATCCAGTTCCTCTTTGTTTTGCAGTTCACCTGTTGCGCCCACTACATAGTTTTGGGGCAGGGTGATTTCCACATCAAACTTGCCAAATTCAGAGAAAAATTCCCCTTGGTCCAGGTAGGGCATTGGATGCCAACCTTCTTCGTCATATACTGCGGGTTTGGGATACCATTGAGTGATTTGGTAGGATTGTCCTTGATGTCCCAATCGTGAATAAGTTTCGGGAAGTTTGACCCGAAATGGAGTCGTAATCACTACTTTACTTTTCGGCAACAAAGGCTCTTTCAACAATACCTTCACAATGTCTTTGTGCTGCCTGTCGGGTTCCCAATTCAGTTTTTGGTCGCCTACTTTGAAGCGCAATTGATTCATGTATCCTCTGTCCGCTTCAATGGAGAAGTAAAAATCGGCATCTCCATTCTCCAAAAATTGCTTGGCAAAAGCCGTTGATTGGTTTTTGTAGGCATTGGGATAGAGGTGGAAATAGATGAAATCGAGGGTATCTGGTGAATTGTTGATGTATTCCAATTCCATTCGACCATCCAACTCGTGTTTTTTGTCGTTGAGGGTCACATCAATTTCATAATTGACCCTTTGCTGCCAATCCGTTGATTGGGCAAATGAGTTGGAATAACAGAATAGAAATATAAAGAGGATAATTATTTGCTGCATTATCAAGTTCATTACATTGTGAAGCTGCTTCAAGCTGCAAAAATAGCTAATTGTCTTTACTTTGGGATGAATGCAAATTAAAATGAGCATAAAAAGTCAATAGTTCGTACATTTTTTAGTGAACACAGAGACAAAGAGACACAGCGTTTTGATTGTCAAATATTTACTGCAATACATTTCATCCCTCAAACCACTAATAATCAAAGCACTAAACACACCACAAAACACCCTCACATTATAAAACCTTATAGGTTTAAATCTTGAAAATTCATACAAGTTTGATGATTTAGGCAAATTATAGGAATAAAAACCTATAAGGTTTGCACTTCAACCAATCAAACACTTTGTCTCGCATTGAAAATATACATTTATCAAACCTTCCCTGCGGGCGAGACTTCAATAGCAGACCCTTCTGCCAACATGATATTGTGTGGTGTTTCGTCCTTCAAAAAGCCCCACTGTTCGCCATAGAAATGGGCAAAATCAAAGTTGAGGTAATGACTCTCAACGGGATAGGCTTGCCATACGGGATGTTTGACCTCATAATTTAGGGTGCGCCCTTTTTTATCTTTGCCCAAGCCCAAATCATGCTCTTTGAAGTAATGCTCAACGCTGTCTTCGGCAGGAGTGAAAGGTTGGTTCTTTGCAGCCAGCCATATTTCGGAGGTTTTGCCTTCTTTTTCGATTCGGTGATACACTTTGATGTGTTGCGCATCTTTTTCTACCAAGATTTGCATCGGGTAAGCCTCATAGGGTTCGTTGTAAATTCGATTGGCAACCAAGGCAATGCAGTATTTGGGGACAAACTCATTGATAAAACAAACCGCTCGTTCTCCCCTAAACTTGGCATAGAATCGAAGGTTGATTTCGGGAAAATTGACGTGAAAGGGTATTTTGAGTCCTTTCACTTTGGTATTTAAAAATTGAAATGCTACGAGGCTGACAAAGGCGGAACCTTTTTGTACGTCTAAAGTAGTGTGTTCGGGCAAGTAAGGTGTCAGTAAAGAGGGGGGAACTTTGTAGGTGATATTGATTAAGTTCCTCCATTCAGCAGTTAAAAATGCTTTCATTGTGCTTTCGGTTTTACAAGTAACTGATAAAAATCAGTTTTTAGGGTGATTTTTCTTCTATTTTAAGGGCTTGATAAAGGGTATTTTGGCGCAAATTTGGGGCTTTAATCTGTATTTCTCTAAAAATCCAATTTGGAGAGGGTTAATTTCTCCATTGTGAATCCATTTTAAACCTAACGTTTTTGTAATAGTAAATATTTCCAAACTCATAAGCAGCTACCAATCAGTTTTTAATTCTAAAATTAATATTAATTTCGGTTTTGGTTTGTTGTTTATCCTCTTTGGTGCGTACTTTTGCGGCACAACCTTCTGAAAGGTTTTTCGTTTTTTCCTATACAAGTGTTGTAAATCGTCTAAGGAATTAGGAATACGGTAAAAATAAATTACAACCTACATTCCCCTTTTTGTAAATAATTCCCCCTTTGAAGGGGGCGAGGGGGATGTAAGGGCTAGGTTCATCAAAAAAATGTAATTTATTTTTGTAGCATTCCCTAGAGATAACAAAAATAACATTATCGCGTGAATAGTTTCAAACTTCTTACCATTACCCATAAAACGGCTAATATCAATCACATTGGTCAATACATCCCTTCTGTTAACCAAAACGAAGAGGATTTGGCGACTACTTTGCATCAGGTCAAGGCGGCTTTTGGTATTGACGAAATCTTGTATTTGGCTACCTGCAATCGCCTCACCTTCCTATTTGTAACGGACCAAGAAATCACCGACCCATTCATTATCAAACTATTCGCCATGTTGCACCCAGGCATTCCCAAGGCCTGTTTGGGAGGATTGCTCAATGTAATGGCTCAATATGAAGGAATTGACTGCATCAAACACCTTTTTTCCGTCGCATCTTCTTTGGATTCTTTGGTGATAGGTGAACGGGAAATTTTGCGTCAATTGCGGTTGGCGTACGATTTTTGTCACAAACACAAACTCACAGGCGACCACATTCGTTTGGCAATGAAAATCGCCATTCCTACGGCAAAAGAAGTGTATACGCATACCAAAATAGGCGAAAACAGTGTTTCGGTTGTTTCTTTAGCGATGCGTGCTTTGCTTCAAAAAAACCTTGCTCCCGACACCCGTTTTCTGTTGATTGGAGCAGGACAAACCAATACTACCGCAGCTAAGATTTTGCAGCAAAATGGCTATACCCAATTTTGTATCTTCAATCGCAGTTTGAAAAATGCGGAAACATTGGCAAAAAACACCAATGGTCGAGCTTTTGCTTTGGCAGATTTACCTCACTTCAAAGAAGGATTTGATGTGATTGTGACTTGCACTGGAGCAATGGAATCGGTTGTAAACAAGGATTTGTATGTATCTCTTTTGGGAGACGATAAGCGAGCCAAAACGATTGTGGATTTGGCAGTACCGAATGATATTCACCGAAGTGTGGTCAATGATTTTGAGGTAGATTATATTGAAGTAGAAAAACTTCGTTTTTTGGCGGCTCAAAACATGGAGTTGAGGAAAAAGGAAGTTTACAAGGCTGAAAAAATTGTGGCTGCAAGGGTGGAAGAGTTTGACATTTTGTTGAGAAAAAGAAAAGTGGAACGCACGATGACTTCCGTGATTCCTCGAAAAATCAAAGACATCAAAGCACGGGCTTTGGGTTTGGTCTTCCAAAAAGAGATTGCTGCAATGGATGAGGCTTCTCGCCAAACATTGGAGAATGTGGTGAATTACCTCGAAAAAAAATACATTGGCATTCCAATTACTGTTGCAAAAGAAGCATTGGATAAGGAGCTTTTTGAAGACAGCTCCAAGTAAAGAATTAAAAACTCAAATTGAAAAAGCTCAATAACGGTGGGTTTCGAAACCCACCGTTATTGAGCTTTTTTTTGTTCTGCCATTAAACCCCTCTCCTATTTCCTCGTCAAACCTACCGAACAGCAACAAAAACGGATGCAGTTCAAATCAACAATACAATATAAAGAGTGAGTGGTTGCATATTTATAAAGGCATCTTTTCTGTAAAAGGAAGGTGCCTTTTTTCGTTGACGGAATCTATTGATTTTGGGGATGTGAGCCGTTCCAACTGTTGACAA
>JBGCDY010000926.1:0-13491 GCA_045105835.1 Chitinophagales bacterium | reverse complement strand
GTCCCTACTTGCGCTCGTTTGCAACGAGTGCTTAACATTTCCCGTCGTTTGAAACGACAATCGTGTGTACACACGCATTACAAATGCGCGTGAGTATAGAATGACTACCCCTACTTGCGCTCGTTTGCAACGAGTGCTTAACATCTCCCGTCGTTTGAAACGACAATCGTGTGTACACACGCATTACAAATGCGCATGAGTATAGAGTAACTACCCAATCCATCCCTTGTCCAAAGATTCATTGGAGTCAAAAATGCAATATTCAAATTCTTCCTTATCAAAATGCCAGCCTTTGGAGTCCATGTCCTTCTTCAAATATGCTACTCTTTCCTTGATAGAATCCGCACTTTGAAAATCTCTGATGGTGATAAATTTCGATTTTGGATTTTTCTTCAAAGAGTTTTTGGACAAATGTGCATCGTGCTGATTGCACAAATCCTTGACCTGCTCCAAATCTTGAATTTCTAATTTGCCATGCCACTCAAAATAGGTTTTTTCGTGGGCTGCAAAAACGCCTTTGGCTTGGTGTTCAATCTCCAAAGGTACTTCAATTTTGACTCGGCTGACGGGGTAATTTGCAGCAGTGAATTGTTGGGTCAATTGCTCGATTTTGGAGTGAATTTCTTTCCCCTCCACGCACCGAAAAACCTTGCTTATCATGGGTTGTCGAAAATGTGCTCCTTTTGATAGCTCAATAACAATTGGCTTTGCTTCAATCGTTTGACAAAATTCTTCAAACTCTTTTACTTCTTTTTCGGATAGATTGCCTGTGGTGATGTGTACTTCAAATAGTAGGTTCATAGGGTTTGTTTTTGATAGGACACTGATGTGAGTGATTTAACTGATTTGGACTGATTGAGATAATGCGTTTTAACCTGTTCAATCAGCGTTCTATTTTTGATAGGACACGGATTGGAATGATTTAACTTATTTGGACTGATTGCAATAATCTGTTTTTAATCAGTTCTATCTGTTCAATCAGCGTTCCATTTTTGATAGGACACAGATTGGAATGATTTAACTGATTTGGAATGATTGCAAGAATCCGTTTTTAATCAGTTCTATCCATTCAATCAGCGTTCCATTTTAAAAACCACCTTCTGCTGCGAAAACTGATATGCTGCCTCCAAAAAATCAATCATTTTGCTCCAATTTTCTTTGGGTTCATAGTTGTTTTTGTAGGTTTTATGGGCTTTGATCAGCAATTTATTGCCCTCTATTTTTGCAGTGCTGATAAACGCCCCTGTCTCATTCTCCACGTTTTGATTCAAGCTTTCCAAACCGCCAACAGTATAACCCTCTGGAATGGTTAATTCTATTTCATTTAGAAAAGAACGGGCATAAGGCATGTAAATATCGTAGTGGCGTTCGAGCATATCTTCGGTGATTTCTACTTGACCATCAATGAATTTTCCGATTTCGAGGATGTAATTACCACCTGCTTTTTGAAGCAAATCGGAAAGGGTAAAAGATTCTTTGTACTTCAATACAGGTTTGTCATGATAGCGTCCCATTTCTTGGATTTCAAGCTTGTCATAACTGGTCAATTCTGAATCCAAATCTCGCTCTGCAATGGACTTCATGTATTCTTCCCGTTTTTTGATATCTTCTTTTGGATCCGTTTCTGTTTTGGCATTTGGCAATGCAATACGATTCATCATAGGGTATTTTGCCAAGTCCTCATCTATATAGGAAGAGGGAGGTAGCAGGTAATCCCATTCATATCGTCGGTTGTATCCTTTGGTTGCCATATTACGGGTGATATTTAGGCTGTTCATTTCTTTATTGAAGTCAATGAGAATATGAGCATGGGAGAAATTGTCTTCGTGAGAACTGATAGGGAGTTGCCCTTTATCATCTTTGATGTTCAGTGTTTTTTTTGCGTGGTCAAAATCAAATGCTTGACTGTCCGAAAAAAGCCCCGATAAACCCATGTGGTAAGGGTGAATGAACACATATTCTGAGCCTTCCATGTAGGATGGAATGGTGCCCATATTGGTGAATCGGTCAAAATTGTTCAGAATAACATACTCCTCCCCAATCCTAACCACCAAAAACATGACCAATTCGGCAGGGAACAATACTTCATCCAGTTTGCCAATCGTGCGAGGGACACAGGCGGCAGCATTGCAGTCTATGCCTTTTTTATCCAGAACAGTGGATAAGTTTCTGATAAACTCAAAATCGCTGATATCATGTTCGTAAGCAGTCACCCAATGCCTAAAATAGTAGTATGCCAAAGAAACGATTTTGGCTGGGTCGGTTTCATTGCGGTGGTGTTTTTTTAAGTATTTCAGTATGGGCTGACTGTAAACGGCTTGGGTATAATTGACCCGAACATCTGCCTTGTCCTGTATTTCCCCAATTTTCACCCTTCCTTTGGGAATCCCTTGTTCTCCCAAATAAAAAATCCATTGATATTTGCTGAGAGGAGACTCCAAATAATACACCTGAAACTTGATGGTAGGGAGTGAACGGTAAGAAAAAATCCATTTTTCGTCGACCTCCTTTTCCCGCATATCATCCACAAAACTGTATTTTTTTACATTTCTGTACTTCTTGTCTTCTTTCTGTTCGTCAGTCAATGCAATGGTCTCCATTTCGGGTGCGCCATTGTAGGAGTTGAAATTGAGATAAAAACCTTTGTCGACGCTAAATTCTACCAACTGTTTGACGGTCGGATATTGATTCGGTAAGGTCAGGATAACAGGGTCGAATGCCTCTGCTGGACCAGGTCGGCGGGTTTCTTCATACACATAGGCATAGTCAATGATGTCGCCAACCTCCAGGCCTGGAATCGCCAGTTTTTTGTAGCTTCGGGCATAGCTATATGCCTGAAACATAGCAGGTACATTCTCTTGGACTTCGATGGCCTCTGTAGGGTCAATTGCTATCTTTTGCCCATCGGGTTTGATGATTTTGAAACCCATTGAAGTGTTGGGGACATTGATGTAGTAAAATTCCGAAAAGATTTCCAAGGCAGCTTTGTCCTGCAACTTGATACGCTTCCGAGACATTTCTTGTACACCGATTTTTTTGCTGCTTTTTCGACTATATGCAAAACTGGTGCTTTGGCAAATAATCACTGCTGATTCGTTTGCCCACTGTTCGGGTACTTCGCTCACTTCAAAACCTTCGTCGCTGTTGATATACGCCAAGTCCAAACGTTCCTTTTCTGTTTGTGCTTTTTTGCTTTGGGCATGAATCAATGGGTTTGGAGTGAAAATACTCAAGATGAAAAGGGTGAGAACAATTATTGGTTTCATATTTTATGGGAATTGATTTTGGGTTATTGAAGGGGGCTTTTAGCATACTGTAACAAAGTTATTTTACTATTCCAGCAGCATGGCTGCGGCTCTATTTGTAGATATACTCCTATTCCAAGGTGTTTTGCTATAAATAGAGTCATGGCTATTTCTTCTAAACATCAAAAAAAATGTTATCAAGATATTTACTTGTTTTGTGCCTTTTATCTCTCGTCTAAAGCCTAACTTATTTCTTAATCAAAACAATTCTATCATCATAAATCGCCTTCAATGATTTGATAGCTTTGTTCCATTCTTCAAAACTTGCTTTTGGAATAACCCCATTTTTCAAGGCGATTTTTTTGTGGTATTGTATGCGGTCATCTTGTTGGGTAAACTGAATCTGGAAATCAAAATCAGGATGCGAAACATTCAGGTTTTCTGGAAGGTAATTCACCGAATAGCCCTCTGGCAAATTGAAGTCAATGTCAAAAACATCTTCAAAACGATAAGGGAAAGTGTAGTCCCCTTTTCGCTCTTTCTCCATATCCCCATTCACAAACATTTTTCCATAGTCAATGGTGACATATAGCTCTTCCCCCACTTTCATGACCTCATTGTCCAATTCAAAGTTGTGCTGAATGAGCAATGGTTTTTTGCGGTTTTCGAGGTGTTTTGTGCTGATGTTGCTGACCCGCCTGTTTTTGTCTCCATGCGAAAGATAATTCTTAAGAATGTCTTCTCTTTGGTCAGTTTGTGTGTTGTGGTAAGCATAATGGAGTTCGACCTTTGCTTCTCCAAAATATTCATAAGTTGCCTCTCCCATGAGTTTGGTGTCTTCCAAATGAAGCGTCATTTTTTTAGTGGTTCTGTTGTGTACCGCATCTAATTCTGGAATGTCATCCAGCTCATAAGTGTCTCCATTTTCTATCATTACCTGCTGTCCCTGAATGCGGTGTGCAAATTCTCCAAAAGGGCAGTATTTTTCGGTAGGGTCTAAAAATACCTTTTTTCCATCTTTGATAAGCGTACAAATCATGTGGTTGTCTACACACAAAGAAGGGACTGAATAATCGTAGGCAATGTGCCGAGTTCCCAGCCAAGTCAATCGAGCATCGTAGCCTGCAATGGTGAGCATTTCCTTCAATAAATTGGACATCCCCTTGCAGTCACCATAGCGTTTGTTGAAAACGTCCTGTGCCGAAGCGGGTCTAAAACCTGCAATCCCATCCTCAAAAGCGATGTACCGAATATGGTCTTGTACCCAATAAAACAAGGCTTCAATTTTGGCCTCGTCACTGGTCTGATTTGCAGTCAATTTCTCGACCATTGGCTTCAAAACCTCTTGGTCATTTTTGACCTGTTTGACCAAACTCCGATACCATTTGTAGAGGTCATCTGCCGAAGCCAATAAGTTCTGTTTTTCTCCTTCAGTGGTGATGGATTTGCAAAGAATCATGATGTGTGGCAATTCATAAGACCGCCCAATAGACCTTGATTCTTGTTTTCGTTCCTCCAAATCAATCATTTCAAACTCGTAAACCATCTGCCCCTTTTCTTCAAAACTTCGCTTGGTGACCATCCCTTCTTCAAAATTAAATTCCCTGATTTCAACCTCCAACCATGTAGGAACCTTCACAATGATTTGCTTCTTTTGAGTCTCATAAAAAGTATGAAAGTAAACGGGGGATAAATACTTGAAATCCCTGTATTTTTGGACTGCTTCATAACTGGTCGGAATCGTATTGGAAAGCGGAAAAGAAAAGGTATATATTTTGGCATCCGAATGGAAAATACCTTCCGATTCATAAGGGTTACTTGCCTTCTCAACAGGGATAGAACGCTTTTTTGTGGTTTTTGCAGTAAGTTTTGTTACCTCCGATTCATCATCAAAAAACAGTGCATTGTGAAACAAGACTTTTTCTTTATCTGCAATAAGTGTTTCATTCGTTTTTTGCACAACAAAAAATGGATAATCCTTATTGTTCGCACTGCTTTTGTTGCGCTCAAAATGGAACGTTTCGGTGGAGATAGTAGCTTTGTAAGGTTCCTCGTCTTCAATTGGAGAGAATGCAGCAGTGGTTTGGGAGAAACTGCAATTCATTAAAATGCATAGGAAGAAGGTAAATAATGGAGGGAGTGGATTATTCATAAAAGAAATACTTGTTTTTTTAAATGCTAATATATTACTTTCTCACACAAACAAAGGTTTTTATGCAGAAAAAGTTCCGAAAGTTTTAAAAAACAGTGAAATAGGGATTGGTTTTTGGAAAGCGGTTTTGTTTTGTGGGGAGTTTTATGTGGTTTTGGGAGTGAAAAAAAAGTTCAAAATTCACTTTGAAAACGTGGAGTTATTATAGTTTTGCTCTGAACTTCCAAATTTTCATAAACCTAAGGAATAAATTACTGGTTAGGACTACTCTAAAACAAAATTTGTAACTTCGTTCTATAAATGTGTTCGTAGGAGGATGGATAACAAAAATTAATTCTTTCTGAAAAAAATCTTCAAACAGTAAAAATTATGCAAAAAGTTGATTACCAAAATCTATTTGTGATGGGAGAAGATATTTCTATGTCCCCAAAATGTGGGGGGAGAACTCACATTATCTTGGACTTGTCTCATACACTAAATGAAGCTCAAGTTCATCTGTGTCTTGATGAGAAATGTCAATTTGAATTTGTATTGGTTTACGATTCTGAAATAAGTACAATTTAAATGAAAAAAGGTCAAAGACGTTGGACAGAGGAAGAACTCATTCTAACAATCAATTTGTATTTCAAGACAACCTTCGGAAGGTTATATAGAAAGAATCCTGATGTTATTCAACTTGCAGAACTTATTAATAGAACGCCAAGTGCGGTTGCCTATAAATTAGTGAACTTTGCTAGTTTTGACCCAAGCTTAGAAGCACGAGGGATAAAAGGTGCTTCTAATGCTAGCAAGTTAGACAAAAAAGTTTGGAATGATTTCTATCAAAATATAGATGCTGCTGCGTATAATAGTGAACTTTTGAGAGCTAAGATTGAGAATAAATCAATACAGGAATTTATTGGTTTTAATGAAGAACAAAATTTTGTAGGGGAAGAAAAAACTATACGTGTCAAAAGGAGAATTAAACAGTCTTTTTTTAGAAAAATGATACTTGCCTCTTACAACGAAACCTGTTGTATTACTGGTATTTCTAAAAAAGAACTACTAATTGCAGGACATATAAAACCATGGTCTTCAGATAAAAATAACAGACTCAATCCACAAAATGGAATCGCAATAAATTCATTACATGATAAAGCATTTGAGACTGGATTGATTACGATTGATACCAATTTTCAAGTTTTGATTTGCTCAAAATTTCTCAAATCGAAAGATGAAAGCATTAAGAATTTCTTCAATAAATATCATCGTAAAAAAATAATTCTTCCATCTAAATTTTTGCCAGATAAAAAATTTCTGGAATATCACAATGATGAAAGATTTTTGAAGTAAACCAGGGCGTACTTTTTGCTTCAAAACATCACACCAGCATTATTTTCCCTTCCGTCAAATCAAATACCATTTGTTGAACCGTGATATTCATCCGAACCTTGTCATGGTTCAAAATTTTGAGTGCTTCAACATCGTTTTGGGGCAATGATTTTTGGAGTAGGATTTCGGCTTGATTGTATCTGCCACAAGAAGTCGTTTGTAGTACATCGCCCGTTTGTTTTTCCCCTTGGATTTGTTTGTAATCGTTGGTCACAATCAGGTAATTGTCTTTTGGGTGTCTAATTTCAAACTGAGTAGGAGTTCTTTCTATCACATTCATTTCACCCTCATTTTTGCCGACAATCATCAGCAAACAGTCTGAAGCAATGGGTGTTTTGCTCAATCGTTGAACAGCCTTGTGATAATTCGATTCCTGTTCCAAAACATCCCTCAACAAAAAGGTGACAGGTTCTGCAAAATTGGGGCTTTCTTCACTCAAAACGGCGTTTAAGGTAATCGAATATCCATCATGTCGCATACCAGATAAAACGCCAATGAAACCACACCAACCGATTGAAGTGAAGATGGTTTTTCCGTTTTTGGCGAAATGGAAAATTTTGGTGTATTTGTGTAGGGCATCGTTTTGAGTCCACCAATCCAAATTTCGGGCGTGAATCATCTTGTTGCCGTTCTGGACTGCAAAAGAAGTACAGCCAAATACAAACTTCAATGCATCGTAGTACAAATTGGTCAAGAGGATTTGGTTCTCCGAATATTTCGAAAAATTAGCAATGCTTCTGATTTCTTTTTGGTACGAAATGGGAACAAATCCCTGTTTGTAGTCTTCAATGGCTTCTTCAAAAAAACTAATGTCACCCAAATCGTCTAAATAATAGCCAATCATTTCGTCAATTTCGGCTTTGTATTGCTCTGAAAACAGCCACCTTTTTTCGGGTGGCAGGTCTAAATCTATGGTTATTTCCTTTTTCATAGTTGTCGTTATTTTCAAAACACCTCGATAAACTTTGGTGTAAATCCTCCTTGAATGCAGCCAGCAACAGGCAGTAATTGGTCACCCGCTTGGTCTACACCCAATGCCATGATTTTGTTATAGAAGGATTTTTTGTAGGCAGGTTCTAATTCCGAAAGCCTGACCAAGAGGTGATAACCGCCCCTCGTTTCCAATATATCCAAACAAGAAACATTCACTGCCTCCTTCAATTTTGCAAAGTCAAAATCTTTGGTATCTACATCAAAATCCAAAAATATTTTCCGCCCTGTGCTTCGTTGAATACAGCTAAGTAGTTCAGCATGAGGATTGAAGTTCTTTTTGTCTTTCTTCAACAGTTCGGTAAGCTTAATAATTCCATCGTAGGTCGCTAATTTGAGGTTTCTTGGATTGGGGTTGATGTAGAGTGCCAAAGATTCTTGTGGAGCATCCATATTCTTCAATCTGTAAGCCCCAATCTCGACCTCCAATTGTTTGATTTTCTCAAATAGTCGAGATTTGTTGGACACGAAACGTTTGAGTTGGGTTTTGTCGCTCGATTTTATTTGACCTTCACAGTACTTTTTTCGAGCAAATAAGCAGCAGTAGTATTTTTCGTTTTCTTCCAATTCTGGAAGCCATTCGATGAATTGAAGGAGTTTTTCTTTATCGGTAATGATTTGGTAATTCATAAGATAGGTGATGAATGTGAAGCTTGTATGGTTTTTCGTCTCAAGTCTTGCACTCGTCTGTGATAATAAGGTAAGAGGGATACACAGCCTTGAACATGAAGTTTAATAAAAAAGAAGCACACTATGTGAGACAAGCCATAAGAAAGCTTCTTTTTGATTATTTGTTCTTGTTGAAGGCTTAATTTTATGTCAAGTTCTCAGCTTGGCAGTTATGACTGTAAACAAGCGGTGGGTTTAACTCACTTTAGAAGTTCTCATTACCTTATTAAAAAGCGTAGGAATAAAGCGTTTGGCATAAATCGCCATTTTTTCTTTGCCGCCAATATAGACTTCTTCTTTTTGGCGTTCGATCGCCTTCAATGCTTTTTTGGCAAACACGTCGGAAGGCATTCGTTTGTAGGCACTGTCTTTTTCCTCCCCGTTCAAACCACCATCAGCAGTCAGTGACAAAGTCAGCAAATTGGTAGATACAAACCCTGGGCAAATCATGGTGATTTTTACCCCATCTGCAAAAACCTCTGCTTGAAGGGCATCAAAAAAACCGTGTAGTGCATGTTTAGAGGCAGCATAAGCCGAGCGCATAGGCGTACCGAATTTGCCTGTCAAGGAGCTGATAACTGCAATTTGCCCCGATTTGTTGGCAATCATATTGGGTAGAACGGCTTTGGTGAGCGCAATAGTACCAAAATAGTTTACATCCATAATTTGTTTGTGAACATCCATCTCTGTATCTTTCACTAAGCCCCTAAAACCCCGACCACCATTGTTGACCAAAATATCCATTTTGCCAAAGTGAGCAATGGCTTCGGCTGCTTTTGCAGGTAGGTCATCGTGTTTGGCGAGGTCCAAAGGAAGAATGAATACCTCGGCTGATTTGTTGGTACAATTGTTTTTGACCCGATTGAGTTCGGATGCTCGACGAGCAGAAATTACCAATTTTGCTCCCTGTTCGTTGAATGCATAGGTCAACGCTTCGCCAATACCTGAAGAAGCACCTGTTACCCACACGACTTTGTTTTGATAGTAGTTTGCCATAGATACAAAGGTAATTAACAAATGAAAATTATTGGAGGAAGTTTCAGTTTGAAGTTTTAGGAAGCTATGAGCAAACGATTTTTTAAGCTTGAATTTATGCTTTTACTTAGACCCCCATTTTGTCGATTATTCTTCCAAATTTCCTCCAATCTTTGCCATTGAAGGCTACACCTGCTCCAATTAGTACTGAGAAAATTAGGCTAAAACCTACATATTTGAAGATGTCTTTGAGTGCAGTTGTGGCAGATTGGTTGGCGAAAAAGGTTTGCCAAAGGGAGTCGTCTATTTCCAGCCAAGGATTGAGGTAAACTTCGTCGGTAATGGTGACACCTATTTTAAAAATGACCAATAGTTGTGACAGAAGGATTCCCAAGACAAGGGCTTTCAGCATTTGGACAGGGGGGATAGGACAGGCAAGTACGAAACTCATAACAATGATGAGTGGCAGAGCAGCAAAAAGCCATGCATCGAATTGGTAAAATAACATTTTTACCCCAGCTTGTTTTTCTCTCTTATTTGCTTTGCTTGCTTGACGTTGTACCTGTCTGACCATTTTTTTGCTGATCATCTCCATCTTTATGCTGAAGGGAGTTTTCTTCGGCTTGTTTATTTTGAATCTTATCAGACCATTGGAGCCATAGTTTTCAAAAACAAATGTATTGACCTTGTTTAGTGTTTTGGTGTAGGACGCTCCCCACCATGTGAACAATGCGATTAATAAGAGGTAAAATATTAAAATTTTTGCAGCAAAAAAAAGGACTGGTTTGAGTGAGAACATAAAGCAAATTCAAATTAAAGGCTCAAATGCAAATTCAAATAATGACTAATTTAATTTCCCTAAATTGGGGTATTCGTTAATTTACTGTTTGAGCATTGGCTTGTTTTCGCATAACCCACTGAATCCAAGCCAACCAAGTGACAATAGCAAGGAGGATGAAAATAACCTGCCATACTTCAACGTGCATAAAATCAAAGATACTGGGAATATATACGCCTACTAAAAATAGAGAGATTACTCTGATTAGATTCATTAGAGCCAAAAAAATACTACCCATTAGTACGCCTGGCAGTTTGTAGCTCATGGCTACTGGAAAAACCATGACTGCGGTGGCAAATAGAGCAATGGGTTCTATGCCATCACAACCCGTTTCTACTTTGATAGAAAAAACAGAGGAGGTTACAGAACTACCCGATGCAGTCGTTCCTTGACCAAATAAATTTAAAATGATACTGGAAATAGAAGCGTTGGCATTGGCGACAAATGCAAGTATGTTGTCTTTGAAAAAATCGGTATTGAAGAAGGTGTAGAATAGCGCCATTATTACTACAAAGCCAATAATAAAAAATAGAATTGAAGAACGTCCTTTTTTATTGCCTTTGCGTTTTTTGGAGGATTTTGTAGTAGATTTTTTTTCCATGATTCCTAAATCGTTCAGTTAGTAGTATAAATTCAGCCGCAAATATAATTTTATTCTATCGAAAAGCAATTACATGAATGGGATAATTGTTTTGAAGTTTTTTAGGGTTAAAGTATGGTTCTTTATTAATTCTGTTTTTAGTTTATGAATGTAATTTGTTCATTGTCAATAAGCGGAAGCCGTTTGAAGCGCAGTAGTAGTTGGGCAGTAGCTATTACATCTTGCTGACAGTATTTATGGATGCGCTCCAAATTGTCTTTTTGCCAATAAACAGAAGCCACATCTTTTCCCTCCATATCCTGTTTGGGAGTGGGAATGTCTAAAAGGGTAGCTAAAAGGTGGAGAGAGGTGAAATTTTTGTAATCACCAAACTTCCACGTTCGCATGGTGTCGAGGTAGGGAACTTCCCAGGGCTTCAATGCGTTGGTATCGAGAAGGTTGGGTAAGGGGAGTTGGTGGATGACAGATCGACGACACATAAACGGAATATCAAATTCTCGAATGTTGTGTCCACACAAAAAGTAGCGTGCGGGATTGTTGAAGTAGTTTTGCAGTAAATTCAGGAACTCCTCTAATACTTCTTTTTCATCGTGTCCATAAAAAGATTTGACCCGAAAACTGTAAGGTTCATCATCGTTTTTGTGGGTAAAAAAACCTGCTGAAATGCAGATGATTTTTCCGAACTCTGCGTATACGCCTGCTTTTTCAAAAAAATACGTACTTTCATCAGCATCTTCTGGCTTGAATCGGTTGACTCGATAGCCCCATAACTTTTGCATTTCTTCAGAGAGTTCTTCAAAGTTGGCTACAATAGGAACCGTCTCAATATCTATGAAGAGGATATTTTGTAGTTTTGCGTGCTGAATCATAAATTAAAGTGTCAAAATTTAGAATGAATAAAGTTAGAAGATATTTTCAAAGTAAGCGTCAATAATACTTAGGAAATAATAATAAAAATATTCATTTTTGCAGCCCTATAATAAAAATGGCATTTGTCAAATATTTTTAGCAAGATAACCTAAAAAATCAAGTATTAGTTTCGTTTTTTGAGCTAAATACTCCCTAAAATTTGTTAATTTTGTTCAATGGCAACAAGAAAAAAAAGTTCGAGTCGTAGAAAAAGCAAAAAGAAGAACTCCGTCATATTAGACCAAACTAAATTAGTCATTCGTAAGATAGTCGAAGTATTAACCAATCCTCGCACACACCGAATTTGCGGATTGGGGTTCATTTTGTTTGCAGTGTTTTTATTTTTAGCCTTTGTTTCCTACCTAAATACATGGAGCGTTGACCACAGTGAGGTCAAGGATGCGCCGTGGTATTTTCTGTTTTTCTCTGCTGAAGAGAGCAGCAATATCATTGGGCGCTTGGGAAGCGTATTGTCACATTTGTTTATCTACCGATGGTTTGGTTTAGCAGCCTTCATTTGGGTGGTAGTCGTGTTTTTGACAGGCTTAAAGTTGATTTACAAGAATGCCAAAATGGTCCTTTCCAAAGTGTACCAATATTCCTTCTTAGGAACGATTTTATTTGCTACTATTCTTGGTTTTTTGTCGTCGGGAAGTTCCTCTGGCTTTCCTTATGGAGGAGGTTTTGGAGCTTATGTGAGTAATTGGCTGATTTCTTTTATTGGGATAGTGGGGACTGGCTTGTTTCTATTGTTTTGTTTGGCGGTCGTTTTGATGGCGATGTTTGATATTGAAATTGCTTATTTGGAGGAAAAATACCAACGATTTGCCAATCACAAGTGGATAAAACCCATCTTCAATTTTTTTACATTTGAAAAAACACCTGAAAACGCAACTGAGACTCCTGCGATACAAAAGAAAAAAAGTACAAAGAAATTGACGAAAAAGGTCAATGTAGCAACCAACCCTATGGCGGAAGACGAAGTTTTTCTTCCTGCTGCAAATGGCAAACAAGTAGAGTTGTCCTTTGATAAAGACAACCAAAAATTGACGAAGCCTAGCCGCAAAAAAGGAACGCTGGACCAAAGTAGTTTGTCTTTGGATGTGGTTATTCCCGATGCTGAATTGGCAGAATTAACTGATGAACTGGATACAGGTGTAGTCGTGCCATTGCCTGAATTAGAAGATGTTGCAGAAGTTGAAAGTGGAGAGTTTGACCCCAAATTGGATTTGGGAGAATACAAATTACCTGCCACTGATTTGCTCGAATATTATGGACAAGACCTTTATGAGGCAGATAGAATTGAAGTAAGTAATGATGAATTAGAGGCGAATAAGGAGCAGATTGTTCAAACGCTGAACAACTACAATATTGAAATTTCTAGAATCACAGCTACTCCTGGACCTACCGTAACGCTTTACGAAATCATCCCCGCACCAGGTGTTCGGATTTCTAAAATTAGAAACTTGGAAGACGATATAGCATTGAGTTTGGCAGCGTTGGGAATTCGGATCATTGCACCCATGCCTGGTAAAGGCACCATTGGGATTGAAGTTCCGAATCGCAAGAAAGAGATTGTATCACTTAGAAGCATTTTAGAGTCAGAACGGTTTCAGAAAGCAAAAATGGCATTGCCTGTTGCTTTGGGAAAAACAATTTCTAATGAGAGTTATATTGCCGATTTAGCCACAATGCCTCACCTACTCATGGCAGGTGCTACTGGACAGGGTAAATCTGTTTG
>JBGCDY010000925.1:0-8643 GCA_045105835.1 Chitinophagales bacterium | reverse complement strand
ACTGTTACAGCTATACTTGAAGTACCTGTACAGGCTTCAGCATTCGTGACGGTTACAAAGTAATCACCATCCGCACTGGTCGTTGCTGCACTAATTGTTGGATTTTGTAAGGTAGAGGTAAAGCTGTTTGGTCCACTCCATGCCCAAGCGGTTGCGCCTGTGCCTGTTTCCATTAAGTCCAAATCTTCTTCTGCACATATTGCACTGTTGGAGTTTGCTATTGCAGTAGGAATTCCTTTTACGGTAACAGCTATACTTGAAGTACTCGTACAAGCTGCTGCATTGGTGACCGTTACATAATAATCGCCATCGGCACTGGTCATCGCTGCACTAATGATTGGGTTTTGTAAAGTAGAGGTAAAGCTGTTTGGTCCACTCCATGCCCAAGCTGTTGCGCCTGTACCTGTTTCCATTAGGTTCAAATCCTCTCCTGAACAGATAGCAGAATTACTCGTTGCTAGGGGAACGGGAAGAGCGTGAGCAGTTACTCCTTGTTCGGCAGTATCGGTACATCCGTTTGCACTTGTGACCGTGACAGTGTAAGTACCTGATGTATTGACGCTGATGGTTTGGGTTGTGGCATTGCCTTGTGACCAGATGTAGGAGGTATGAGTCCCAGCATCTAAAGTGGCACTGTCTCCATTGCAAAGTTCTGCATCATTGTCTGTTCCACCTGATGTCTCTGTTACAGCAATAGCAGCTGTCGGTGAAGGGTTACCTGTGATGATAATTTCGTCCGTTGCGGAACAGCCATCGGTATTAGAAACCGTGACGGTATAAGTACCTCCTGCGGTTACACTGATGGTTTGAGTTGTAGCATTGCTCTCTGACCAAAGATATGCGTCGTAAGAACCTGCATCTAATATTGCTTCCTCTCCATTACAAATAGTGCCATCGTTGTCGGCACTTCCAGAAGTCTCAGCAACGGTGATGGAAGGAGTCACAGGAAGTCCATTGACTGTAAGGACATTTTCGGCAGTTGCTGTACAACCATTGCTATTGGTGACGGTGACAGTAAAAATCTCTGTTCCTGCTGCTCCTGCAACATGTGTGAAGCTTTGGCTACTGCCGCCTACTGACGACCAAGCATACACCGAAAAACCAGAAGGTGCAATAATGCCTATTCCTGTATCTCCTGCACAAACATTTCCATCATCAGCAGTCCCTGCATCCTCATCGAAAGTAATGGATGTTGCTGTTGGTGTATCTACTGTTACTTCAAATTCGTCAGAACCTGTACAGCCACCGGAATTGGTGACGGTGACAGTATAGGTGGTATTACTGGTGATGTTGGTATAAGTAGCTGTTTGATTGGTTCCTCCTCCGTCAGACCAAGCATAGGCTGTTGCGCCTGCTATACCACTGTCTAAAGTTACATTGTCGCCAGAGCATATCACTCCGTCATTGGCTGTGCCTGTATTTTCGGTTGCGGTGATATTGGGAGTAGGACTGGCATTGATTACTACATTGATGGTTTGGGTTTCAGTCTCTATGCCATCTGTAATAGTGACGGTAAAAGTATTATTGAAAGTGAAAGAACGATCGAAGGTTTGATTGTCTCCGATGCTTCCATCTGACCAACTGTAAGTTTCACTGCCATTGATAACACCTGCTGCAATGGTGACTGTTTCTCCACTACATCCTTCATCGTCATTGGTGATGTTACCTGTTGCTTGATTACTACCACCGATATTGTATTGTGCCAACAGAGGGGTTGGGCAGATTTGTAGGAAGCAAAGAGCTACCAAGGACTTGAATATAAAATTGGTAATTGTTTTTTTCATTGTATCTATCTGCTTATAATTTCGAAATTTGATTGAATGATTTGAGTTCTGTACTATTTCTATAGTTGCATTTTCTAAAGAAATATTAACAGTAGGCTCAAAAAATGAGAGTTGAAAGAGTATTTTGACCTTATCTTGACAAATTATTGTCTAAGGTGAAGGACTGTCTATCTTCACCACTACGGTTTCGGCGGCTTCAATCAAGGAATCGTCTGTGGGGCTTACTGTCAAATCAACTGTGGAATCTCCATCTGCAAAGGTAATCGTGCCTGTTCCTGAGGAATAACTCGTTGCTCCACTGACGGCATAGTCACTGTCTTGAGCGGTTCCTTCAATGCTGAAATTGACTACCAAACTGCCCGATGTACAAGTGCGGCTGAATTGATAGACCAAGTTGGTAGATCCACCCTCTGTAACTGTTGAGGTGGTGGCTGCTACGGTGACAGTAGGATTAAGTCCCTCTCCTTTGATGACAAAAGTATAGGGGTTTTCATCAGCATCATCATTGGCAATGCTGACGGTTGTAGAGCGTTCTCCTGTAGCCGTTGGGTCGAATTGAATGGTGAAAGTTGTGGTGTTTCCAGTCCCATGCGGCAAGGGGTCTGTCGCTATTTGACTCGTTACAGAAAAGTCTCCACTGTTGCCGCCAGTGAGTGCTACCAAAGGTGAGCCTGTGAAATCCAAATCGGCATCTCCACTGTTGGTGATGGTATAGGTGAAAGAAGCTGTAGTAGTTCCTGCTACACAAACATCTCCAAAGTCGGTGCTGTTGGTGGTACTGGCGGCTCCTAAATTAGCTCCGTCTGTGATCGCATCGCCAGAGGGGTCTGTGATGGCAATTTCGGGAGCTGTGGGAGCAGCAGCCACTTGATTGAATTCTGCTGCTACATGTGCCCATACTCCTAATGCTGATTGAAAGTTGGTTGTCAGGTTATGTGATGTAGCTGTAGCGATTTTATACCCTCCAACAATTTGATTAGGAGAGCCTAAAGAAAAACCTGAAAAAGCAGTTGCCTCACCACCTAATGATGCATTTACAGCTGATGCAGTAGTAAGAAAATGAACCAATAAATCACCACTACTTGTAGTAGGGTTTAAAGTGTGTGATGTGGCATTTACATTATTATCTCCAATATCTTGAGCAGTATTTCCTAAAGGAGTTGTTTGATCCACCCCTGTATAGGAATTTGCCCCTATAAAACCCACACTGCTAATTCCAGAAATTGTTACATTGGAGGTTATAGCGGCTCCATCATCTAATGCCAAATAAAAAATAATAGAAGTAGCGTGAGAAACGCTAAAAAAATCTTCAGATGTTATTGCTTTGCCCATTGATTGACCATTAAAAGTAGCCGCAGCAGTACCACTCCCTCCTGTAGAAAAAGCTCCAACACAAACGACTAATAATCGGTCAGTCCCTGCTGGTACAGTAAAACTTAGAGGTCCTGTCTCTACTGTAACTGAGTTATTGTCATAAACAACTTGTGCATAAGATAAATGACTATGCAGCATAGCTCCCAACAAGAAAATAATTATAGGAATTTTACACCATTTAATATATATCATGGGTTTGTTTCTACTCATTAAAAAACTAAACAAAAATTGGATTTGTGGTTTCATTGTATCTACACTGATTTTTATGTTAAATGAATTATTTGAATAAACCTTATATTAGTATAGTTGCAGTTTTTTAACCTGAATAATTCATGCGTTTTTGAGGAAATCTGAAAATCAATCATTTAACATGATATTATTTTAGAAAAAATATGAGATCGACAAATTGGCTTTCAGTAACTTCTGAATTTTATGAATTATTCAGGTTAAAAAATATTAACATGGAGGTTTTATTTGACACAATAATGACAAATAAAGATATATCAAAATTTTATATGCTCATTTCCAAATATTTAGCTTTACTTAATGTAAGTTAAGTAGATAAAACTATTTCCAATTATATGATTGTGAACATTTTGGAAGCTCGCTCCTCTATTCTGTCTGTCTACTTAGTTTTCAGGTAAATATCAATGAGTAAAGTACATGAAATTACTTATGCATAGTCATTGTATATTTTTGCGCCTAAGTTTTCAATAAATTGATGCTCAAAGTATTCTTATAAAATAAGTAATAGCCCCAAAGAAAAATATCTTTGAGACTATTACTTATAGTATTACCTAAATTAAATGTTGCCTATTAGCTTCTGGATGGGAAAATCCCTTGTAAAGCAATGATATAGTTTACTGCTAAGTAAGGCTGCATATTAGTCGTACTAGCACCACTACCTGACGCAGTAACACTAGTTACAGCTGCGACATTAGTGCCTCCTCTAAGTCCAGGCGCTGCTTCTGCAGTAGTAGTGGAGATTCCACCACCACCAGCAGTTGTTTCAACTCCTCCTCTTTGTCCTTCTCTATAAGGAGATAAACCTGGACCAGTTCTTGGACCTACTGCAACTCTACCTCTCAAATCAGGCAAGGCAAAAGTAGTACGACCGTCACCACCATAGATAGTCCCTATTAAACTAAATAGAGCTGTATTTTGATTAATGGGCAATAATTGACCATCACAAAAAGCCCAACCTCGTGGAGCGAAACTACCACCAAACAATTTAATTTCTGCAATAAATGGTTCTGACATAATAAATGTGTTTTAAAAGATTTAAGAAAAAATATTAATTGTGTATCAATGCAATCAAATATTGTATTGATGAATTTTTTAATTGAAATGGCAGTGGAATCATTGCCTTTTGTCTGCTCTCCAAAAGAGCCTACAATTTTTTGTTCAATCCAATAGACGTTTTTGATGTATTGGATTGAAGGTTTTTTGGTTTTTTATTTCAAAAAAAATGAAAAAAGGTTTTTGATTCTAAATCATAAGGGCATCACTTCAATAGTTGCATCTTTTTCAAAAACATTAACACCTACTTTGATTTTTATTTACTCTTTACTTGATTATGACAAAATGGTAGATGTGTTGTCATTTGTCTGCTCTCCATAAATCATCTAAAAAGAGCTTGCAATTTTGTGTTCAACCTAATAGACGTTTTTGATGTATTGGATTGAAGGTTTTTTGGTTTTTTATTTCAAAAAAAATGAAAAAAGGTTTCTGATTCTAAATCATAAGGGCATCAATTAATAGTTGCACCTTTTTCAAAAACATTAACATCTACTTTGATTTTTATTTATTGTTTACTTGATTATGACAAAACAGTAAATACGTTGCCATTTATCTGCTCTCCATAAATCGTTACTATTCAGCATCAAAGTGACATCTTTTTCTGCCTTGAAACAAATATCTTGTAAGTCAATCATTTAGAAAAATAGCTTGTGCCGAGAACTCGGTATGTAATCTTGATGCGGTCGCCTTGAGATTACACCTTTTCTTGAGAGATGATTGATAATCAACCAATTTTGATTTTTGAAAAGATGTCACCTCAAGGCTTGCTGAATAGTAACCATAAATCATCTAAAAAGAGCTTGCAATTTTGTGTTCAATCTAATAGACGTTTTTGATGTATTGGATTGAAGGTTTTTTGGTTTTTTATTTCAAAAAAAATGAAAAAAGGTTTCTTGCCAATTACTTTCTTTCGATAAAACTACTCATGCCCCCCTCACCCTTCCAAGAAATCGAGATAAACTCTTCAAAGGGGAAGTTTATCATTATTGATTGTCCAAAATAAGTGATTGCACCCATTCATTTGGAATCATGTCGATGGTTAGGTTGATTCTTTGACTAGTTCCTCCATTGACGACTCTATGTGGATCGGTCAAACGCAAATACCAGCATTCTCCAAGATTCATGGGAACAATTGTATTGTTCAGAAAGAACTCCACTTTATCATTGCCTACTATGGGAACCGTTAAACGTATGACGGATTTGTGTACCTCCAAACCTAGTGTTGGGTCGGTGTGTTCCTTCACTACAGCACCTCCCTCCAATCGAAGCAATCGCACCAAAGTCACCTTGGTGTGCTTTCGAAAAGTGTCGACAATGCTCATCAGATAAGGTGATTTTTTGAGTGCTCCTGTATCGAGCCATTCTGTCCAAGAACCATCTGCAAAATCCTCTGCGGGAGGAGGCATTGGAATTGACGGGTCGACTATATGGGCGGGGGCTCTTAGGGGAAGAACGTTGTAATAAAGAAAAGTATTGAAGTCCAACGCCTCCATTTCTGCCTGCATTTTAGCAATATCAAACTGAAAAGGCAACTGTACACGGTCTTTTATTGTATGGGTTGGTTTTGAGGAAGCGGTCGTAGTCATAACGATATGGTTGTAGTGTATTTAACCTAAATATTTTTAAATCAAGCTATAATTATCGCATCGCAATTGTAGGATTGCGGTAGGTATTTTTTTTAAATTATATATGGTTGGGCTTGGTTGTATTGAAGGTGATATTCTTAGAACACCAATTATTTGAAATGGTAACAAACAGGAAGGGTGAAATTGCCGAAGGCATACCTATTTCAGATTTTTTGAGTGTGGTTTTCATAAGAATTTAAGTGTTAGTGATGAGTCAAACTTACTATATATTTTTGGAAATTGCAAGAAGTCACTCTAAAAAATTATTTATTATTGGTTGCCTTAGTGTACCTAAGAACGTAACAAGTCATTCAATAATAAAGCATTTACTTGTTTTGTTTTGACATTTCTAAAAATGAAAAAAATGACTTCAAAAAGCTTAATTTGTTTTGTGTAAGCTCTATGCAGTAAAGTTAGTATTAGATTTTCATTAAAAAAAACAAAACATACACCCCATATCTGCCAAATTCGCCTCTATATCTTCCAAATCGTGAATTTTGTTGGTTTTTGATCGTTTTCCTGCTTCTATTTGGATATTCATTTGCTGGACTGCTTGTTAGGCATTTGATAAGGTCGAATAAAAAATTGTGGTTCTCTGACAATTTTATTTGAGTGTGTCACAAATCGGTTGTCAAAATTTATCTCTTTCACAAGCTGCCCTGAAAGGGCATTAGCAATAGCGTAGGGCGCCGTAAACTTTGCCCTACACTATTGCTTGAGCCCCGTTGGGCTTACTATTGCAACCGATTTGTGACACACTCATTTTATTTGAAGGTTTTTGTTGTTTTGGAGGCAATATTGTGGTTCATCTTGTTGAGTGGATATTCAACCAAAATCTTCCTATCCAATCAGAAGATTTTTACAAAATGACAGACACTACTTATCATACTATTATTACCTTCTAAGTAAGGGTAAAAAAATAACCTGAACGATTTTTTAGCTAACATACCCCAACCCCTTTCAAAAGGGGAATTAAGGTGTTCATTTATTTTTTTCTTATTACTAAGGGAAATATTGTGATTGAAGGAAAGGGTTCTTAGGCTTTAAAAATCAAAGAAGTAGTTTGTTGACGGATTTATTAGAAATAATACCCAATTGAGGTAAACAACTAATTACAAAATGCTAAGACATATTTTTTTAAAAATATAGTGCCTGATTTACTCAATTCTTTTGGTTCTACTATAATTCAGCTATATTTGGATAGCAATTACTCCGAAATATTTATCACTACTTAAAAATCCATCTTATGATGAAAAGACGTACTTTTATCAATCTTACTGGTGTTTTGGGAGCAAGCTTTTGTTCTGGTCTGTCTGCCTCCGCTCAAATACTCCAACCTTCCTTGCCTTCTTTTATCTCCTCACATGTTGGTGAGCTGAAAAGTGATTTACTTCAGACTTCGTCTGAATTGGATATCCAAAATCGGTATCAAATTGCAGAAAATTTGCTTGGTGTCAAGCAGGTTTTGAAGGAAGAGTACAAAGGAGAGGATTATGTTTTTTGCTTCAAAAATCGCCTTGGTAACTTGGTGAAACTTTCGAAGAAAAATGGTGTGAGTAAGGCTGTTTTTGCTTAGGAATACTGCAAAAATAAATTTACATTTTTTTAGCTGAACCTACCCCAACCCCTTCCCAAAGGGGACTATAGGTTGTAAATTTGTTTTTTTCGCATTCCTTAATAAGCTTACAAAAATAAACTGCAATAAAAAAGCCCCAACAGAATCAATGATTTTGTTGGGGCTTTTAGGTTTATCAAGAGGTTTGGGCAATTTTAGGAGTTTGTCAAGTTCATGTTGTTGGGTCGATATTTAACCGAAATCGTCCTATACTATCAGAAGGTTTTTACAAAATGATATACCGTACGTGTCACCTAAGTAGTTCGTCAACTTCATCTTGTCGGGTCGATATTTAACCGAAACCGTCCTATACTATCAGAAGATTTTTACAAAATGACAGACCGTACGTGTCATCTAACTTGACATCGCTTCGCTCTTTCTTCAAACAACAATCTGTTCTTAACGTCCATTTTTCCTTTTTTTACTACAATCCATAAGGGTCGGGTCGCATCCCAACACTAATTCCATTGAGTGTGTCACAAATCGGTTGTCAAAATTTATCTCTTTCACAAGCTGCCCTGAAAGGGCATTAGCAATAGCGTAGGGCATTCGCCCTACGAAGCAAAAAAAGGAAATACCAGCCCTGAAAGGGCGTAAGCAAAGAAGATGGCTGAATGCTTACGCCCTTTCAGGGCTAATGTTATATTTATACTTGATCCACAGGGCGTTGCCCCGTGCTATTGCTCAAACCCTTTCAGGGTTAGTAAACAAAATTTTTGCTTAACTTGACGTCTATGGGCTTCGCCCCACGCTATTGCTTGAACCCCGTTGGGCTTACTATTGCAACCGATTTGTGACACACTCGATTCCATTAGGCTGTTTTTAGTGCTGATTATAGGTCTCCGCATTAAACAGGCATATATTATAACCCACCCCAACCCCTCCCAAGAGGGGATTTCCTCACCATATGTGAGATTCCCCTCCTCGGATAGCTTGTGCCGAAACC
>JBGCDY010000924.1:0-5455 GCA_045105835.1 Chitinophagales bacterium | reverse complement strand
GGAAAACTATTTATCCTTCTCGACCTGCAAGAATGGCAAGTGAGGTATTGGAGTTTGAGATTGATTTTCATACAAGATTATTAGAGGGAAATCAGAAGGAATTTTAGCTTAGTAACGGTAAAAAAATAACCTGAACGATTTTTTAGCTAACATACCCCAACCCCTTTCAAAAGGGGAATTAAGGTGTTCATGTTATTTTTTTCTTATTACTTAGTTCAAAAACAAATCCTCCAAAACCACTTCACTCTGCACCAATTCCTTACAATACTCATTATCCACCACGCCAAAAGTAGTAATCATCGTCAGAAAAATATTCTTTCGTTTATTGGCTTTCATTTCAGAAAAGAGGTGGACTTTATTTCGCAATTTTTTAGCGTAGGCTTTGTCAATCACAAAATCTGCTTTTGCAAACTTGATTTCACAGACATTGACCACTCTATCTGCTCGGTCAATCAACATATCAATTTGAGTACCTTCGATTTTATCTGCTCTTGTCCACGGTGAAACAGAAGACTCAATAGCTTCCAGCTTCAATGCCCGTTTGATTTGGGAAATATGAGCAAAACAGAGTCTTTCAAAAGCCAAACCCGACCAACTCACCCATGATTGAGATTTGGCAATATTTCCCCAGTTTCGCTTGGTATTGTAAGGCTGACTCTTCATGAACTTCAAGTAGAAAATGATGAAGTTATCCACCAATTTATATTGTGCCTTAGTCTTGTTTTGACCATACAATACAACCGATTGAATAAAACCCGATTCCTCCAATTCATTCAAAGTATTGGTCAATGTACCGCCGCTTGATAGCTTCGTTTTTTCGATGATTTCCTTTCGGGTCAAACCCTGTTTTTTGGCATCCAAAGCCTCTACGATTTGATAATGTCGTTCACTGTTGTCAAACAAAGAGCTAAACAATGCTTTGTACTCATCTGCCAATATCCCATTCTCCGAAAAACAAGCCCGATTCACAAATTGCACCACACTTTCCCCTTTTCGGACAGCATCCAAATAATAGGGTACTCCTCCCGTAGTTAGGTACAATTGAGCAATGTCATATTGACTCAATCGGATGCCTTTTTCCTTCAAGAATAGCTCTGTTTCGTATAGGTTAAACTGCTTCAATCGAATTCTCTCCGACACTCGGTTGTGCAATCCGCCTTTGTTCTTCAAAATCTTCTTTATCATCCATGAAGCTGCCGAACCGCAAATCACACAAACAATGTCGTTGCGTTTGGTGCAGTAGGCATTCCAAAAATTCTGAAACGCCATCAAGAACTTGGATTTTGGTGTATCGAACCACGGCAATTCGTCCAAAAAAATCACCTTCTTTTGGTCATCTTTCAGTGAATCAATGAACCGTTCGAGCATGTCAAAGGCATCCTTCCAAGAAAGAGGCAAATGAAGTGCGGCTTCCAACCAACCATATTTGGCTAAAGTAGCTGCGAAATGTGTCAATTGGTCAGACATTTCGCCATTGTATAAGCCTGCTACTTCAAATCGAATCCTTGTCCCAAAGTATTGGCGCACCAAAAAAGTTTTACCAACTCTCCGCCTGCCATACAAGGCAATCAGTTTGGATTCGGTTCTGTCCAAACAATGCTTGAAAGTTTCCTTTTCTTCCACTCTACCAATCAATTGCATAATTCATCTCATTTTATATCCAGCCAAAACAAAGCTTTCTCCTTAAATTTGGCTGCGTATAGAAATTTATAATCAGCCAAATTTACTATTTTTTCTTCAAAATGGCTGGCTATAGAAATTTATAATCAGCCAAAATTCATTTTCAATAAACCTCGAACAAGAAATAAATAGTTCTTTTACATCTACAAGTTCATGTTCAAAATTCCTTGCACTTTTGTTAAGTCATTCGGAACTTTTCCCATCTTCAAACGATTCTATATATAGACAGAATCAAAAACCGACAACCATACCATCAATGCCTAAAAAAGAAGCCTTCAACCAATTCGCCACCTCTGCTGTCTTTGCAGGACTCTCCGTAGCCACAGGAGGTTTGTTCAATGAAACGACAGCACAACTATTAAACAGTCTCTTGTCCAATGTAGCAAGTCATTACCTCGTTGGAGGGGGGGAAAAAATGCGGCAAGCCCTCAATGACCCACATGCTCGACAAAACACTGCCAATCACGACCTTCAAAAGGGTTTTAGGAATGCCATCAAAGCCGCATTGGAGGAAATCAAACGAGCCTATTGCGAAAAAAACATAGAAGAAGCTACTCGCCAACAAGTCGCTGATTTTCTTCAAGAATTGCAAAAAGCCATTATTGGATCTTTGCCTCCCTTCAATGAATCCCTCACCGAAGTTTTCCTTCAAAACTACCTCAAAGACCAAGATGCTGCCAAAGCCCAAATGCAAACAAGCTTGGCGGGCTATGTGGAAACTGCTGAACGCATAGACCAACAGTTCCAAAGCTATTTTGTGGAGAATTTGCAGCCTTTGGTGCAGCTTTATTTTGGCGAAATTCTCAAAGACAGTCAAGATAAGAATGTGAAAGTTTGGAAGGCTTACCAAAAAATGCAATTGGATGGAATCCGAGAAAATCAAGTACTGACACAGCTTCAACTTCAAACCGTACTTGCCAAATTGGAGGGCAATGAGATGGAGGTGAAACTCTCTGCTGCCTTGGAAACCACGATTCAAAGCCTTCAATACCGTATGCGTTTGGTGATTGAAGATTTGCGGTCTTTTCGGGCGGTATTGGAGGGGATGCAAGCCGATGTCAGGGAAATCAAAGAGACACAAAAAGCTCATTTCCAACAATCCATAGAAACCGATGTCAAGGTCGAAATCGTAGCAGAGGGGCAAGTAAAAACACATGAGGAATTGGCTGCCATTAAAAAGAGCATAGCGACTTCTTCCAATAATTCCATTCCCAAACACCTAACCACCGCCGCCTTCCGCACCGAAGTTTTCTTAGGCAGAACCGAAGACCTGCAAGCCATCGAACAGCGACTTTGGCAAAATCAAAATCCCAATGTCTTGCTATTGGTCAATGGCAGAGGTGGCATGGGCAAAACCACCTTGGCATCTGAATACTACCACCGCAATGCACACCGCTACCAACACTTGGCGTGGGTATTTGCCGAAAGGAGCATAGCCGATGCCCTGCTGACCTTGGCTGTTCCCCTCCAAATACACTTTGCCCCCACCGAAACCACCGACCAACGCCTTGCCCGACTCCTACAAGCCCTACAAAACCTCGAAGCACCTTGCCTATTGGTGATAGACAATGCCAACAAGCTGACCGACCTACAACAATACTACAAAGCCCTGCGAACTTGCTCCAATTTCCACTTGTTGTTGACAACCCGCATCACCACCTTTCGACAAGCTGCCACCTATGCCATCGAAGCCCTGCCCGAAGCCCAAGCCATCCAACTCTTCCAAACCCACTACCCCAAACACCAAACCGACGAAAACCCACTCCTCAAAGGCATTCTGCAAGCAGTGGACAGCAATACTTTGGTCGTCGAACTGCTCGCCAAAAACCTGCACCGCCTCAACCGCCTCCGCACCCACTACCAACTGCAAGACCTCCTTCACGACCTTCAAAACAAGGGATTGCTGCAATTGAGTCAAAGCAAGGAAGTAGCAGCTGACTACCAACATTTTGAAACTGCCAAAGCCGAAACGATTATTGCAGCGATGTATGATTTGGGGGAACTTTCGGAGGCAGAAAAAGCATTGTTGGCGGTTTTTGCGGTATTGCCTGCGGAGAATATTGAGTTTGAAATATTGGAGGAACTCCTCAACAGTACTCCCGATTTAGACGAAATCCTATTGAAGTTGTCGCAAAAAGGATGGTTGGACATGGAAAGTGACAACGAAACAGCCGTTCTCTCCTTCCGAATCAGTCCTGATATTCAGGAGGTTTGCAGAGACAAACATGGTAATTTATTGAAGGATTGTGGGCAATTGATAGATAAGCTAAATGACTTACTAAGCTACGGAGGAGGAATAGGTCATTTAGAAAAAGTGTCTTATCAAAAAGCCAGCTTATTGGTGTCTTATGCAGAAAGTATCTTTCTTAGCTTAGAAGAAGTCAATTCAGGAGTTTATCTCTTATGCGAAAAAATGGGTAGTTACTTCAATGCCACAGGCAATCTTGAAAAAACCTTACACTACTTCCTGCATTATTCCTCTCTCGCAAAACAATTAATGGAATTGTATCCTGAAAATCAATACTACAAAAATAGTTTGGCGATTTCTTACTCCAAATTGGGTGAGACCCACAGCAGCTTAGGGAATTTGGAGCAGGCTTTGAACTTTTTTGAGGAGGATGCACAATTAACAAAAGAACTGTATGAAGCCTATCCCTCCAATGTGGGATTTAAAAACGGTTTGGCGATTTCTTACTCCAAATTGGGTTCGACCCACAGCAGCTTAGGGAATTTGGAGCAGGCTTTGAACTTTTTTGAGCAACGTTCGAGATTAGGCAAAGAACTGTATGAAGCCTATCCCTCCAATGTGGGATTTAAAAACGGTTTGGCGATTTCGTATGCTAAGTTGGGCTTTATTTATAGAGACCAGAAAAAAGACCTCCAACAAGCACGCTTTTATCTTGAATTGGTTGAAAAACACTGCCGAGAATTGTGTGGAATATCCCCATTAAATGTTGCTTTTCAAGGTCGACTAAGAGCAATTCAACAAATGTTGAGGGAATTGTAGTTGTTGCCGTTCAAGTGTCGCCAAACCCTTTGGGTGTTGGCGAACTTTCACTCCGCAGTGGAAACTTTGGCAACGGTTGAAAACCTTGCTCAACAGTTGAAGCGGTTGTGTTGGCAAACTTTCACTCGATAGTGGAAATTTCACCGACGTTTGAAAAATTTGGTGGTGGAGGCTTCTGTTTACATTGAGTTTCAAAGAAATTTGGATTGGGTGCGGAGGAGGTTGGAGAGTTAGTTGTCGTTCAACCTTTGTCAAAGTCTTCGGCTGTTGACAAGGCTTCTCTAAACTTTGACGACGGTTGAAAACCTCGTTAACAGTTGAAGTAAAAGTATTGGTGATATTTACGAATGAATAAATACCCATTTAACCCTTACATTAAACATGCAAAAAAACGCTACAAAACAAGCCCTATTTTCTATAGACGGACTCCTACAGTGGACTGTCCGTCTTTTGGTCGCAACCGTTTGGGGCAGCGCCGTACTCTTTGGTTTGTACATTTTGGCATTCTATTTCATTGCGCTTTTGCAGGGCAATACCGCACAGTGGAACGAAGTATTGCCTGGTTTGTATGACCAAGAAACCAGGGCTGCTACTTTGGGCATTGGTTTGCATTTTGCAGCGGGAGGCATCATTTTGATATTGGGAGGCATTCAGTTGATAGAGCGTGTGCGGTTGAAGTACCCTGCTTTGCATCGTTGGCTGGGAAGGATTTATGTACTTTCTGCTTTGGGAACTGCGGTTGGAGGATTGATTTTTATCTTTGTCAAA